>NZ_BBRU01000223.1:0-34137 GCF_001431085.1 Candidatus Symbiothrix dinenymphae | reverse complement strand
GCTTGACGGCAGGATTGCAACTCTCTCTCTAATTTTTCTTCGCGCTTCGTTTTCATAAATTGCTATTATTTAATTGTTTATAAGGCGCAAAGGTAGTGCTTTTTGATGAGTTTTGCAAATCCGTTTGCACACCCTACCCGTAGGGATTATAGCTCGGTAGAAATGGAATGCCTCCCCCCATTCCTGCATCCCGTAGGGATGCAACATCATCCGCAAACGGTTGCATCCCTACGGGATGCAGGGTGGAGGTGAGAATTGGCTTTTCTACCGAGCTATAATCCCTACGGGATAAAAGGCTATGTATATTTGTCCCTATTTTTTTTTACATTCCCGCTGCGATAATTAGCCCCAAGCCTGCAATGAACAGCGCAAACATGGCATAGAGATAGCTGTTAGTGCCGTGCGGCGCATCCTTAAACTCTTTCCAAATAATAACGCCCCAGAATGCGGAAACCAAGGTGGCTCCTTGTCCCAAGCCGTAGGAAATGGCGGCACCGGCTTTACCGGCTGCTATCAGGCTGAAAGCATTGCCAAGTCCCCAGATTAGACCGCCCAATATACCTACCCAATGGATGTTGAAACCGCCTTTGAAGTAGGCTTTGTAACTCACCGGCGTACCTTCAAACGGTTTTTTCATCACTATGGTATTGAAAAGAAAATTGCTGACAAACACACCGCAGGCAAAAATAAACATCGCAGTATAAGGCGTCATTTTACCAATGGCGGGACTGACGAAATTCTCCAAATCCATTGATGCCGCTACAAAACGGTAGAAAAACGACATCAATACACCGGCTAACAACGACAGTATGATTCCTTTGGAGGATACCGTCTTGGTTTGTTTTGCCATTTTGTTATATGCCAGCGCATTCAATATGATAGCGGCTGTAACCAATGCTACTCCGCCGAACAGCAACGCCGGATTGCCTGTTGACTGTCCGATGTAATTGATGATTACACCCAAAACCAATGCCAACCCTATGCCAACGGGAAATGCCACCGACAAGCCGGCAATGGCGATGGCTGCCGATAAGAGAATATTCGCTGCATTGAAAATAACGCCGCCCAGAAAGGCACTGCCGATATTCCCCCATTCAGCCTGTGCCAAATCGGGAATAAAACTGCGCCCCTCAGAGCCGATACTGCCCAGCGTAAAAGCCGAAAGCAACGAAAACAACAGGATTCCAATCACATAATCCCAATAAAACAACTCGTAACGCCATGTTTTGCCTGCCAGCTTCTGTGTGTTTCCCCACGACCCCCAGCACAACATGGTAATAAAGCAAAAAATAATTGCCAAAAGATAATTATTAACGATAAACATATTCTTTAATTTTTAATGATAAATTACTATTTTTCAATTCTCAATTCTTGTCTGTAAGGTGCTGATGCCTGTGCCCCCATTCGTGTTACTGAGATGGCTGCGGCTTTGCAAGCTATTTTGACCGCATCAAGCACAGACAGTCCTTCGGAAATACCGACACACAATGCACCACAGAAAGTATCTCCGGCAGCGGTAGTGTCCACTGCCTTTACTTTTTCGGCAACTACTTCGTGGAAGCGGTCGCCTTCTTTGATGAGTGCTCCCTGTGCGCCAAGCGTCAGCACAACGATGTCCACCCCTTTGGCACTGATAGCGGTCGCGGCGGCTTTTGCCGTTGTCCAATCGCTTACCTTTATGCCCGACAGAATTTCCGCCTCGGTGCTGTTGGGAATGATGATATGCAGGCTTTGCAGCAACTTATCCGACAATTTTTGTGCCGGTGCCGGATTGAGTATCACTTTTATGCCTTTGCGGAAAGCCATCTCAGCCGTATATTCCACCGTTTCCAAAGGGATTTCCAACTGCATCAGCACGATAGACGCCGATTCGATTTCAGGTTGCGCTGTGTCGATGTTTTCGGGACTTAATGTACCGTTGGCGCCGGAAGCTACCACTATGCAGTTTTCGCCTTTCGCATCGACAGTGATAAGCGCCACGCCGGACGGATTTTCCGCATCGGAAAAGATATAATTCGTTCCAATACCTTCGGCTTTGTACAGTTCTACCGATTGTTTCCCGAAAAGGTCATTGCCTGTTTTGGCTACAAAACTTACGTTACCACCCAGACGCGCCGCAGCAACCGCCTGATTAGCACCTTTGCCTCCGGGATTCATCAGAAATGTTCCGCCGAGAATTGTTTCGCCCGGAGCCGGAAGCCGTTCCGACTTGATGACCATGTCGGTATTGCAACTGCCTACCACTACTATCCTGTCATTATTATCCATTTTTTTTCCTGAATTTGCTGCAAAGGTAAGCAAAATTATATTAAAAACAAATCATACCCTGAAAATTCATAACTCATAACTCATAACTCATAACTATTTCGTACCTTTGCGCTTTCAACAACAAAAAAAATAGATGACATTTAAAGAATTAGGTATTATTGAGCCGATATTGAAGGCTCTGCTCGACAAGGGATATGACGTTCCAACCCCCATTCAGAACCAAGCCATTCCACCGGCATTACGCAAACAAGACATTTTGGGATTAGCGCAAACGGGTACCGGCAAGACCGCTGCTTTTGTTATTCCCATCATCCAGCACCTGCATCGCGACAATAACCCGTGCAAAGGCATTAGAGCATTGATTCTCACGCCTACGCGGGAATTGGCGATTCAAATCAGCGATTGTATTCACGATTATGCCAAATACACGGCTATCCGCCACACGGTTATTTTTGGCGGTGTCAAACAACAAGCGCAAACCGACGCGCTTCGGCGCAACGTTGATATATTGGTTGCTACGCCCGGTCGCTTATTGGACTTAATGAAACAGGGTTACATCAAATTAGACACCATTCAACATTTTGTGTTGGACGAAGCCGACCGGATGCTGGATATGGGCTTTATCCACGACATCAACCGCATTTTGCCGAAGTTGCCGAAGGAAAAGCAAACTTTGTTTTTCTCTGCCACCATGCCTGCCGCTATCGCAACGCTTTCGAGTTCTATTTTGCATCATCCGGTGCGGGTGGAAGTGTCGCCCACGTCTTCGGTGGTGGACACCATCAAGCAAAATGTGTATTTTGTGGAAAAAGAGGGAAAGAAAAACTTGTTGATTCAGTTATTGAAAAAACAACGCCCGCAGTCCGTCCTGGTCTTTTCCCGCACAAAATATGGTGCGGACAAAATTGCCCGTATCCTGTGCAAAGCCGGTATCGGTAGTCAGGCTATTCACGGCAACAAGTCGCAGAATGCCCGCCAAACAGCCCTCACCGACTTCAAATCCAACAAAATCAGCGTATTGATTGCGACCGACATCGCCGCGCGGGGCATCGACATCGACCAATTGGAGCTGGTCATCAATTACGATATACCAAATGTGCCCGAAACCTACGTGCACCGCATCGGACGAACCGGTAGAGCCGGAAATACCGGAATGGCACTCACTTTCTGCTCGCAAGAAGAACGACCGCTACTGCACGACATTCAAAAATTGATTGGAAAAACATTGCCGATGCTACCTCTTTCCGCATCATAGACGCAAAAATGAGGTCAGCCGACAAAGCCAATTATTTTCCTATCGTGCTAATCACATATTCATAACTGTACGAATCGCCCAGCAGTCGATATGGCTCGTGTGGCAAAGCACCCCAACTATTATCGCCGCCAAGCCCGCGTTGCAACAAATCGACATTCAAGAATACGTCTTTTCGCGGTGTCACATCGCTTGGGTGCGTGTTTTTCTTTGACGTGCCGAAGTCCAAATCCTCTGCCGGATTGTGGGCTACTTTCACGCTTAGCGGTTGTGTGCCTGTGATTTTGATGCCTGCGCCGTCGCTGTTGGTGAGCGTCAGCCACCGGACGTCGGTGTGGTTGCCGTTTTCCTGCGGGCGGACGTAGTCAAATGACTGTTCGGCAACCGTGCTTTTGTAGATGCCTACAAAAGAGGATGTGTTTCTATCCGAATAGTTTTCCCACGGACCTCTGCCGTAATATTCAAAATTGTCAAATTCGGGGGAGAGGCGCAATTGTGTACCGAAGCGTGGCATTTCGGGCAAGCCTTTTTTGCCCGCTTGCCACGAAATGTTCACTTTCACAGAGCCATCGCCCGCAATGGTGTAGCGCACCGTGTAGGGGCTTGACACGTCATTCAGCGTATAATCAGCCGTGAGGACGACTTCGCTTGCCGTTTTATTGACCGCAAAATTGTTCAGCGTTTTGTTGCGTCCTGCCTGCTTCCAAACATTGGCTATGGCGGGATAGTTGTTGCCGTAATCGTTGTCGATGGGTGCGCGCCAGAAATCGGGCTGCGGACCGGATGCCACGAGGCGGTTTTTGCCGTAGGTATAGCCATCCAATGCGCCGTTGCGTTTGTTGAAATAGATTGTTACCTCTCCGGCTTTCAATATCACCGTTCTGTCATCGTCTTTCTCGACTTCGACCGTGCCGGAGGCAGATTTTTCAGTAAAAAAGTTGTTCGCCGATAGCGCAAACTGTTCGCGGGCTATTTCGTGACCGGCGGGCACCATTTCCGTCTCTTGCTTGGTGTAGGCATAGATATTCAGATAGTATTCTGTGCCTGCCATCTTTGTCAGCACCACGCGCGGCAGGGCGATGGTGGCATCCTTTTTTGTGCCGGCGGCTTGCGCGATATTCAGGGTGCCTTCGGCGGCTTTTTCGCCGTTTTTCAGCAGTTCCCATTTGAAAGCGTAATTGCTCAAATCGTTGTACAGAAAGCGGTTTTCGATGGTGATGATGCCCTTCGACAGGTCTTTGGCGTGAAAGAGAATATCCTGATACACCTTTTTTACTTCATTCAATCCCGGATGCGGCTTGCGGTCGGGGGTAATCAGCCCGTTGGCGCAGAAATTCTGGTCGTGAGTGTATTGATAGCCGCCGATGTCGCCGCCATACGCCCAATAATCGCGCCCGCTGTCGTCTGTCGCCTTGATGCCCTGGTCAACCCAATCCCAGATAAATCCGCCCTGCATGTGTGGCGAGGAGGCGATGATGTCGAAATATTCCTGAAAATTGCCGCTACTGTTGCCCATCGCGTGTGCATATTCGCACATGATGAACGGGCGGGTCACATCGGTGCGGGCAGCATAGCGTTTCATGTGGTCAATGCCCGGATACATGGGGCACACGATGTCGGTGTTCGCCGCCTCGCCCGCCTGTTCAAATTGTACGGGGCGGGAGGGGTCGCGCTCTTTCAGCCATTTGTATATTTCGGGGAACACCGTGCCGTTGCTGCACTCGTTGCCCATGCTCCAAATGATGACGGACGGGTGGTTTTTGTCGCGCTCCACGGCACGCACCATGCGGTCTTTGTGCGCCTCCGCCCATTCGGGGAAGTTGGCGACATTCTGCGGTCCGTAGCCCAATCCGTGCGATTCGATGTTGGCTTCGTCCACGAGGAAGATGCCGTATTCGTCGCAAAGTTTGTACCACAGCGAGCTCTCGGGGTAGTGACTCGTGCGCACGGCATTGATATTGTGCTGTTTCATCAGGGCAATGTCGCGGCGCATAGTGGCTTCGTCCTGCACGTGCCCGTTGGACGGATTGTGCTCGTGGATGTTCACACCGCGCACCAAAATGGGTTTGCCATTGACCAGCAACTGTGCGTTTTTGATTTCCACCTTGCGGAAGCCGATTTTGGAGGAAGTTACCTCAATTGTTTTGCCTGAAGCATCCTTCAATGTTAATAGTAATGTGTATAAATATGGTGTTTCATTGCTCCACAGACGGGGCGAAGGAATTGTCTTTGCAAAATGAGTATCTTTTTTTGTTTCCGCATAAACGGTTTTACCCGCAGCATCCAACAATTTAACCTCTATTGTATTTTGCGCCACAGAGGAATAATTTTTCAGCGTCACATCCACCGAAAACAGCCCGTTCTTATACGCATTGTCGAGGTCGCCCTTCGCAAAATAATCCTGAATGCGAATTTGGTCGGTGCTGTAGAGATACACGCTACGGTCGAAGCCCGACAGCCGCCAAAAATCCTGGTCTTCCAAGTACGAGCCGTCGCTCCAGCGATAGCCCTCAATAGCCAGTGTGTTTTTGCCCTGCTTGATGTACTTTGTGATGTCGAACTCGGCGGGGCTTTTCGTCACTTGGCTGTAGCCCACTTTTTCGCCGTTCACCCAGATATACATGGCAGCCAATCCGCTCTCGAAATGCAGAAACACGCGGCGACCGTCCCATGCTTTGGGTATGTCGAAATCGCGCACATAGCAGCCCACAGGGTTGTCGCTGTGGTCGATGTAGGGCGGATTTTTGGGATGCGGATAGGTGATGTTGGTGTAAATAGGCGTGCCAAACCCCTGCAATTCCCAATTGCCGGGCACCTTGATATTGTCCCACTTGCTCACATCGTAGCCCGCCTTGAAGAAGCCTTCGGGCTTGTCGGCAGGTCGTTTGTGCCAATTAAACTTCCATGTACCGTCCAAAGACAGGTAGTAGGGCGAGGCAGAGTAAACATCCGCAATCGCTTGCTGTTCAGTACTGTACGGCAGGGCGGTGGCGCGAGCCGGCTCCTTGTTGATGCCGAAAATTTCGGGATTTTCCCATTCGGGAGTTTGCGCGCGGGCAGTTCCCAAACTAAGGAACGCAAGCCCTGTAACTAACATTGTTCGTTTCATATTATTGCTGATAAAGTCTTACATAATCAATTTCATACCTCAGCGGGAAAGTCGCCGAATATGCTGCAAATTTACGATTTTTTTTTCAATTGACGCATTATTTTTATCACGCCAACTCCACCACCGTGACGCCCGCCCCGCCAAACTCCACATGCTCATCCTGATAATTGGCAATGCCGGAGGCGGTGTGGAGATAGTCGCGGGTGATTTGGCGCAACGCGCCGGTGCCGGTGCCGTGCAGAATGCGGACGCGCCCGACATTGCATTGAATCGCGTCGTCGAGGTAATACATCAGGGCTTGCAGGGCTTCGTCGGCTCGCATCCCGCGCAAGTCCAATTCCATACTGAAATTTTGCTTTTTGGCAGACAGCGTGTCGGCACTGTTGGCAAGTATGATTTGCGGGCGGGATGCCTCTTTTTTCAGCCGGTTGCGGCTGGTTTTTTCCAATTGGCTGATTTTGCTCGTCGTTTTTAATGCACCGAAGGCTACTACGGCGTTTTTGCCCTGTATTTCCAGCACTTCGCCCGCCGTTTGCTGCCCGCGGATGCGGACGGTGTCGCCGATGGCGATGGGTGCGTTGCGGACAACACTGTCGGCATTGTCATTGCGGGCTTGACCCGCAATCCCCTGCGAGAGATGCTTAATCGGGAGGGGGTTGCGGGTCAAGCCCGCAATGACAGGTTGTGGCAAGGATTGTTTAAATTTTGTCAATTCCTGCCGCGCCGCCTTCGTCCGTTCCTTCTCCGCCTGTGCCTCTTTGATTTCGCGGATGGTTTTTTCGATGGTGGCGTTGGCTTCGGCGAGGAGTTTTTCGGCTTCTGCTTGGGCTTGGGCGATGATTTCTTTGCGTTGGGTTTCTACCTTGTCGAATTTGGCGGTGTAGCGTTCGGTCAGTTCTTCGAGGTGTTTTTCCTGTTGGTGGATTTTTTGCCGCTTGTTTTCCCAATATCGTTTGTCGCGGACGATGTCTTGCAGGTATTTGTCCATCGCGACATAATCCTGTCCCACGATGTCGGAGGCTTCGGCAATCACGTCTTCGGGCAGGCCTATTTTGCGGGCTATTTCGATGGCAAACGAACTGCCGGGGTTGCCGATGGAAAGGCGAAAAAGCGGCTGCATCTCGTGGCGGTCGTAGAGCATCGCGCCATTGACCACTCCCGCGTGGTTTTCGGCAAACGATTTGAGGTTTTGATAGTGCGTGGTGATAATGCCAAAACTGCCTTTGTCGTTGAAACGGTGCAAAAGAGCCTCAGCGATGGCTCCCCCAATCTGCGGCTCGGTGCCGCCACCAAACTCGTCAATCAGCAGCAGCGAGTGGGCAGACACGTTTTTGACCATCACCTTCATATTCGTCAAGTGCGAACTGTATGTGCTCAAATCATTTTCGATAGACTGCTCGTCGCCAATATCCAAGAAAATATCCTTGAAAATACCGACTTTGGAGCGCTCATCCACCGGAATCAACAGCCCCGATTGCAGCATATATTGCAGCAGCCCGACGGTTTTCAAAAGCACCGATTTGCCGCCGGCGTTGGGACCGGAAATGATGAGAAGCCTTTCACCCTCTACCCCATACCTTTCACCCTCTACCTTATACCCCTTACCCAGCTCCAAATCCAACGGCACCACCGGCTTGCCCTGTTTGCGGTGCGAAAGCAGTAGCAGGGGGTGAATGGCGTGAATCCAGTCTATAAGCGGCTGATTTTCTACCGTTGGCAAGGTGGCGTCGATGCTTAGGGCGAACAGTGCTTTGGCGCGGATAAAGTCGATTTGTGCCAAAAATTGGTAGGATTCGCGGATTTCCGGTGTCAGCGGGCGAATTTTGTCGGTGAATTGTGTCAGGAGGCGGATGATTTCGCGCCTTTCCTCGCTTTCCAGTTCGCGAATCTTGTTGTTGGCTTCCACCACCTCGGCAGGCTCGATGAAAACGGTCTTTCCGGTGGCGGATTCGTCGTGCACAATGCCGCGTAGCTTGCGTTTGAAAGCGGGCGAAATCGGTATCACGAGCCGCCCGTCGCGCATGGTGGGAGCCACGTCTTTTTCGACCAGCCCCTCCGCCTGCGCACTCCGCAAAATGCTGTTGAGCGTCTTTGAAATGCTGTTGGCAGTCTGCGCCAACTGCCGCCGAATCTCTCCCAATTCGGGCGAAGCACTATCCTTAACGTGCCCAAAAGCATCAAGAATCCGCTCAATCTGCCTGCACAAATCGGGAAAGACGGGCACGTCGGCAGCCAAAGCCTGCAAATGCGGGAAATAGCCCCCCTTGCCCCCCTCAGGGGGGAGAGGCGTTGTGAAAAATTTCACGATAGCATTGATAGTATCCAGCGACCGCTTAATATCAAACAATTCATTTTCAAGCAAATAAGTGCCATCAACTCGAATTTTCTTTAATGCTTCGCGCACATCAAAAAAGTTGTCGGACGGGAAAGCGTCGGCATCGCGCAGCACCTGTGTCATCTCCGAAGTCTGATGCAGCAAAGTCCGAATCGCCTTCGGCTCGGCAGAAAAAGCCATCTCCTCCACCTTTTCTGTTCCTAAGGGCGAGAGGCAACGCGCCGCCAGTAGTTGGCGGATGTTGTCGAAGGCTATTTTTTGTTCGTAATTTTGGGGGTAAATCATTGGATTTTTTATTAATTTTCTTCCTGATAATAGATTTTGTAGAATTTGCGCCCATTTTCGTCGATGCCTTGTTCTATTAAATCCCGATTACCACGAAATTAATGTCTAAAAAACTTTTCTATTAGCTCCTGCAAAGAGGTGATTTTATTTCCCACTTCCATAGTTTTATTCATCGTTTTCCTCCTCATAATTAAATTCTACTCTACTTTGTAACACTATTTCGTCAAGTATTTTATTCAAATAACCTTTCTTAATTGCCTCTTTAAAGCGAACACTCAATGTTGGAATATTGATAACTTCTTCAATACAAGCCATATATTTGTCAACTATTGCATTGATTGAATAGGTTTTATTTGCATTGTCTTGTATTTTTTTCAAAAATTCTTCGTTACTCTCTTCCGATTTGATAATGAACGAAATGGGATATTTCTGTATTTTGTCAATGTCGAGAAAATATTTTTTGAAATCCAACGTTTCTGTAACTTGAAAAAATCTGCCTAACGGCTTCATTACAAAATCAATACCGCCATCATTGGCATTTGTTCTGCCCGTCTTGTATAAAGTCAGATTTTCCTTATTGAGTTTGTCTATTTCAAAACCCCAATAAATTTGCCGGTCGTGATAGTAATATTTTAAAATAGAATAACTTACAATTTCAAACAGTCGTGCATCAATATTTGTGGCAAGCAAACCGATAATAAATTTTTCGGCTTTTTGCGGCGATTTTGTTCCTATCTTTTGCAGTTCTTCACAAGATTTTACAAACCTTTGAAACGCATCTTCTTTCGTTTTAATGTATTCATCTATGATTTCAATAATTGCAGTTGCAAGATTGAACTTTTTGTTTTCGACCGTGATTTTCAACAAATTTTCATTTATCCAATAGCGATTTGTTTCAAGATTGCGAAGAATAGGAATGTACTCTGCATTAGGAAAATATTTTTGAAATTCAGCATTCATTCGGTTATTCAAAGCGTGATTTTGAAGTTTGCTGCCAAACGGCAATGCTCTCTGTCTTGCAAAAAGATTGCTAAACAAAGCTCCTTTGTAAGTCGAATAATCGCCTTGTGTATCAAAACCCTTTGTAATATAATCTTCTATGATTACATAAATAGCATAAAGATTGGCAAAACTGCCTCTTGCTTTTGAGCCACGATTGGCGGAACGAGTTTTCTCGTTCAAATATTGAATTAGTAAACTCTTTTCAAAAATGGGTTCTGCATTTTTGCCAAAATCCTTTTTCAGAATTTGCTTGATATTATTAGTAAATGTATGTTCCATTTGGCTGTTTCTCAAATAAATTTAAACTTAGCGTATGAAATTTCGCTGTTTTATTTTCAAATGTTCGTAACTCTTTTTGCAGTTTTTCGCCTTTGTATTCATCGGCTATTCCCAAGCGGCGTAATCCGATTTTTACATATTCTTCCTGCAATTCAATTCCGATTGATTTTCTGCCTAACTGTTTGGCGACAAAACTTGTTGTAAAAGTTCCCGAAAATGGGTCTAAAACGGTATCGCCAATATTTGAACTTGCTTTTATTATTCGTTCCAATAATGCTATCGGTTTTTGGGTTGGGTGGTTTTCGTATTCGTCCATTCGATAGCGAACGCGGGCAAACTCCCAAACATTACCCGGAACTTTTTCAGAACTGTAAACTTGCGGCGGATTTTTGCGATAATCAATCAATTTGCGTTTTGCACCTGTTTTTGCTTCCACCAAAATATCATTCGCATTAAATGTGTAATTATCGGGGTTTTTTACACAAAATAAAATTGGTTCGTACATTGAACCGTAATAATTTTTTGCTTGTACACCCGAACTGTCATAATACCAAACCAAACGCGAAAGGATAGTTAATTTTTTCCGTAGAAATATATCAAAATAAGGCATAAACTGTGTTGAAGTCATAATGTACATACTTCCTGTTGATTTCAATTTTCCAATACACAGGTTAATCCATTGATAACACCAATTAAGATAATCCTCGTCTGTTGCCCATTTGTCTTTATGTCCATTAAAATTTTTACCGATATTGTAAGGCGGGTCAACGAAAATCAAATCAACAGAATCATCGGGCACTTCGGCGGATAAAATTTCCAACGAATCGCCTTGTACTATTTTATTATTTTGGCATTCAAAAATTTCCATAGTGTTAATTGTTTACATTTTTCATTTCAAATAAGCATCAAACCACCGAAAAAACTCCCTGTAAAACAGCACCCCATTCTGCGGCTGCGAAATCCAGTGGTTTTCGTTGGGATAGATGAGGAGGCGGGAGGGGATGCCTCGCAGTTGGGCGGCGTTGAAGGCTTGCATGCCTTGTGAGGCGAGGATGCGGTAGTCTAATTCGCCGTGCGAGATGGCTATGGGGGTGTCCCATTTTTCTACGAATTTGTGGGGGGAGTTGGCGAACGAGCGTTGTGCGGTGGCGTTGGTTTTGTCCCAGAATGCGCCGCCTAAATCCCAGTTGGCGAACCACATTTCTTCGGTTTCGAGGTATTGCGCTTCTACGTTGAAGATGCCGGCGTGTGCCCAGAAGGCTTTGAATCGCTTGTTGTGGTTGCCCGCCAGCCAAAAGACGGAAAAGCCGCCGTAACTGGCTCCGGTGCAGCCCAAGCGCGTTTCATCCACAAACGGCTCTTTTGCCAGCGCATCAATCGCGGAGAGATAATCGCGCATATTTTGCCCGCCGTAGTCGCCGCTGATTTGCTCGTTCCATTTCTGACCGAAGCCCGGAACGCCGTGGCGGTTGGGTGCCACGATGATGTAGTCGTGCGCCGCCATCACTTGGAGGTTCCAGCGCGTAGACCAGAATTGGCTCACCGTGTTTTGCGGACCGCCCTGACAATACAAAATCGCCGGATATTTTTTCGTGGGGTCAAAATCGGGCGGATACATCACCCACGTCAGCATATTTTCGCCCGTGGTGGTTTCAATCCAGCGTTCTTCCACGCGCCCCATCGTGATTTGAGCCAGCAGGTCGATGTTTTCTTGCGAAATGTTGGTTTGCTTGCCATTCGCGAGGTTCACCGCATACACTTCGGGCGGGCTGCTCATGGACTTGCGCAGACCAATCAATGTGTTGTTGGCGTATGCTACAGAGGCGTAGTCGTGCACGCCTTCGGTGAGTTTCGTGATGGATTGTTCGTTGGGCAAGACCGGAGCCAACGCATCCACCTTGAATAACTGGTTGGTACCCAATTTGTTAGCCACAAAATAAATCGTGTGGGCTTTGTCCCAACAAAAGGCATCCACATTGTAGTCGAAATAGGGTGTCAGGTCGTGCCTTTCGCCTGTGGAGAGGTTTTGAACGAACAGACGATTTTTGTCCGCCTCGTAGCCATCACGCGCCATGCTCTGCCACGCGAGGTATTGACCGTCTGCCGAAAATTTGGGGTTTTGGTCGTAGCCCATCATGCCTTCGGTCAGATTTTTGGTCTTTTTCGTGGCTATTTCATAGAGGTAAATGTCTGAATTAGTGGATTTTGCATACTCTTTGCCTGTTTTTTTGCGACAGGTGTAAGCAATCGTCTTGCTGTCGGGCGACCATGCCAACTGGTCGATACCACCCCAGGGGCGCATCGGCGATTCAAACGGCTCGCCTTCCAGCAGGTCGATGATGTTAATTAATCCTTTGGAAGCGTCAAAATCGGCTACAAAGGGGTGGGGAATTTTTTCCACCCACTCGTCCCAATGCTTGTACATCAGGTCGTCAATAACGCGTCCGCTGGCTTTGTCGAGGTCGGGATAGACTTCCGAACTTGGCGTGACGGACGGCACAGTGCTGATAAACAGCACTTTTCTGCCATTGGGCGAAAACCGAAAGCTTTCAATCGGGCTACTGTACATCCCAATTTGCTTTCGTCCGCTGCCATCCGCAGCCATTGCCCACAGTTGGTCGTTGTAGATAAACGCAATGCCTTTGCCATCGTTAATCCACTGCACATCGCCCTCGCTTTTCGCCGAATGCGTGATTTGCCGCCTGTGAGTGCCGTCAATATTGACCGTAAACAGTTCGCGGTTGCGTTTGTTCAGCGCAATATTGCCGTAGGACACACCGTAAAGCACGGTTTTCCCATCAGGCGAAACAGCACCGGTGCTCACCTGCCCAAACAGATGCATCGCTTCGCCGCTCAAGCGACCGTTAGCAACAACCGACTTGAAACTATCACCGGTCGTTTTTTTGATGACAACATTCGAATTTTTGTTGTCCTTGTTTGTGGGCTGGCAGGCAGCGCATAAAGTTATCATACCAATGAATAACGTGTTTAATAATTGAATTTGAGTTTTCATATCATTAGGGATATTGAATGATTTCTAACAATTCGATTTCAAAAAACAGGGTTGAATAGCCGGGAATGGAGGACGAGCCTGCCGTGCCGTAGCCTAATGCGTAGGGGATGCAAATTTCCCATTTGTCGCCTGCTACCATGTCTTGCAAGGCGGTAGAAAAGCCCGTAACCACGCCATTGACCGTGAATTTTGCCCCGCGCCCTTGGTCAAAAATCGTTTCCGAGCCTAATTTCCCAACATAATTGACCACCACCGCAGCCGTTTGAATGGGGTGTACGACTCCTTTGACGTTGGAGTTTGGGATTTCGCGATAATACACGCCTTTGCTGCCTCCGAGTGTGGAGACGGTGTCCCAATCCGCATTTCGCGTTATCTCGTTGTAGCACGAGTCATTAAGTACACGCCAACGCCCGCCCGGTGAGGAGAGTGCCTGACTTTGAATTGCGTACATCTCAGCAACGATGCCATCGTACTGAGTGTTGTCTTCATCCACATTGTCCCAATCACAGGCACTACAAGCGAGTGCGGTGAGGGCAAATAATACTGTTTTTTTCATCTTTGTCCTTTTTTTTTAAGTAGGTCGAGAGAATTTTTTGAGCACAAAGGTAGTCTTTTTTTCTGAATTCTCAACAACATCAACATCAAAATAAATTTTATGTTGTACAGCATATTTTTTTATTCCATAAAAAAATAATACCTTTGCACCCGATTATTATTAAAAAAAAATATTTTTTAGTTATGGATAGACGAAATTTTTTCAAAAAATCGGTATTGGCAGGCGTTGCCGTATCGATTCCGGAGATTGTGAAAGCGGCGATGCCAGATGCTCCTGCGGTGGATAACGCCGATTGGTATCAGTTGTCCAAAGGGGACACAATTCTGTTTCAAGGCGATTCTATCACGGATTGGGGGCGCGACAGAAAAAAAGAAGCGGAAGTGAACGCGCCTGCTCAATTGGGAGGTGGCTATCCGCTTTTTACCGCAGCCAACATTTTAGCAAATAATGCCGAAAAAGGATTGAAAATCTACAATCGCGGCATTTCCGGCAACAAGGTTTTCCAATTAGCCGGCCGTTGGGACAAAGATTGTATTGAGTTGAAACCCAACCTGTTGAGTATTCTCATTGGAGTAAACGATTTTTGGCATTCACTCGGTCAATATACAGGCACCGTTGAAACGTATGAAACCGATTACCGCGCACTTTTGACTCGCACAAAAAAAGCCTTGCCGGAGGTAAAAATAGTCATCTGTGAGCCTTTCATAGTGCATGGAGGCTCAGTGTTGGACAACACATGGGAAAGCGGCTTTGCACCCTATCGCAATGTAGCACGCAAATTGGCACGCGAGTTCGATTTAACATTCGTCCCGTTCCAAACGGTCTTTAACGAGGCACTGAAACAAGCCAATTCGGAATATTGGGGCACCGACGGCGTACATCCGTCTTTGGCGGGAGCACAGTTGATGGCGCAAGCGTGGATAAAAGCAGTGCTAAATTTTCACTGACTCGCAAAGGCTCAAACCATTGCAAATTAACGTTGCCGGAACTTTCAATATGGAACCGTGCCGGATGCCGGGTGGCAGGGATATCTGAGCGGAAATATCTTCCCATTTCTTTAAATCCGAAGAACTTACCGCTCCAAATTTTCCGTCCCTGTATTTATCAAAATACACCACCCAATTTTCCCCGACCTTAGTTACAGTAGGACCTTCAGCCCAATAATTTCCGGTAATGGGCTCGGAAGGTTCAGAATAAGGTCCGGTAAGTTTTTCAGAGGTGGCGATAAGGATATTTTTTTGAGGACCTTTTAGGAACATCACAAATTTGCCTTCTATCGGAACAATTGTTGCGTCAATCACATCAAACCCTTTATCATATAACAATTTTGTTTCTGAAAAATGTTTAAAATCTTTTGTTGTTACATAATACATGCGATTATTCCATTCGTCTTCACCATCATCTGTAAAACGTCCTTCAATGGTAGTTGCCCAATGAATCATGTATTCCTTAGTCACTTTATCGTAGGTAATTTCCGGCGCCCAGCAATTCTTTACTCCCTTTTCATGCGCCATTACCGGAATAAGTTTTTGTTCCGACCACGAAATCAAGTCTTTCGAAGAGGCATATCCGATTCCGTTCTCCCTCCAACTAATCGTCCATACCAGATGATAAAGTCCGTCCCCGCCTTGTATTATACAAGGGTCGCGCATCAACTTGTCTTTACTTAACTCCGGTTTCAAAAGGGATTGGTCGTTATTTAACGCCTCCCAATTGTAACCGTCGCTACTGTAAGCCAAATGAAGCCCGTCTTCTCCGTTATTTTTGAAATATGAAAAAAGATAAACCGTTTTTTCTTCGCTACATGAAATAAGCAACATAAATGCCAGCAAAAGCATAGAATAAATCGTTTTCATACATATATATATATTTAATTTAAAATAAATTGTTGTTTTTACCAAAAATAAAAATAAAACGCGGCACAAAAAGCGACCACACCCAGCGACGCAATCACATCCCACTTGTTCCAACTCTGCCTGATGAGCTTCTTGTAGTCATCGGTGAAAGTGATAGCCTCTATCTGCTGAGCGGTTGGCTTGGGGGTGAAAAATGACACTGCCACCATCAATGCCATGATGAAGACGAGCAACCATATCTCAAAGATAAGCCAGTTGGTTTGCCAGAACCACGCTGTACTTTCCCAGCACCAGCCGGTCATTGCTTTGGCACCTGTTTCTGTAAATATATTGGTCAGCAAACGCAACATACCGATAGCAAAACCTACTATCATACCCGCCTCGCCTGCTTTTGGCGTGATGCGTTTGGAGAATATGCCCAAAGCAAATACGGCTACCATTGCCGGTGCGAGTAGCGATTGGATGCCTTGCAGGTAGTCGTAAAGGCTGCCCAAACTCATCATAATCGGTATCCAGACGATGCCCAATATCACAACCGCGACTGTGGCAACGCGACCTACCAGGACGTAAGTTGCCTCGCTCTTCTTTTTAAACATCGGTTTGTAAAAATCTTCCGTGAACAACGTCGCACAAGAGTTGAAGAATGCCGCCAAAGAAGCCACCAATGCCGATATAAAGCCCACAGTGACAATGCCTTTCACACCGGCGGGCAATACAAACTTGACCATGGAACCAAAGGCGGTGTCGGGGTTGTCTAACGTGAATCCGCTGTCGGGGCGCGCCGCCAATGCTGCGGCTACCATGCCCGGTATCATGAACATAAACACGGGCAACAATTTGAAATAACCTGCCGCGATACTGCCTCTGCGGGCGCGTTTCATCACCTCGTCGTTAGACTCGCCTTTGCGCTGTCCGAGTACACGTTGAACGATATGCTGGTCGGTGCACCAATACCAAAAGCCGATAATGGCCGCTCCGATAAACACCCAAAAGCCCGGGTAGTCGTCATACAGCGGGTCGCCCGTATTGAAATGGAACATGTGGTTGGTGCCGTATGCCACGCCGTCTGCTCCTACGTTTAAAGTTTTTGAATAATCAATCATTGCCGTCCAACCTTCCGCGATACTGCCGCCTCCGAGCGCAGCCAATCCCAAGAAAAGCACAAGGAATGAGCCAAGGATAAGGATAGGCGTTTGAATGGCGGACAGGGTCATCACGCCCTTCATACCGCCCAAAACGGTAAAGATGCCCGTTAAAAGTATCAAGCCGATGGCACCGTACCAGAAAGGGATGCCCAGCAGACTTTCCATAAAAATGCCGCCGGTGAATGCCGTTACGCTCACTTTTGTCAGCACGTATGAAATAAGTGTGACGATGGACAGCCACGAGCCCGTAGTCGGCGTGTAGCGGTATTTGAGAAAGTCGGGCATGGTGATGATTTTCCCCATTTTGTTGTTCATGAGTTGGTAGAAAGGCACAAATAGCCATCCCAAAACGAGTATCATCCAACCCTGCATTTCCCAGTGTGCCATACCCACACCGGCTTTTGCGCCTGTTCCGGCAAGCCCCACAAGGTGTTCGGAGCCGATGTTGGCGGCAAAAATTGCCGCCCCGATGATGTACCACGGTTCGCCCTTACCGAAGAGGTAGTCTTCGCTGTTGGCACCCTGCTGCAAGCGTTTGTCCTTTTGTATCGAACGCCACACAGCCCACGTCACCGCTAAAATCCCAACTGCGATAATTACCCAGTCGAGCCACAAAAATTCATTTGAATTCCAATTCATAATATAATAGTGTTTAGAGTTTAGAGATTAGAGATTAGAGTTTAGAGAATAATTCTGTTTCTGTGAATTTACCCAATTTTTGATAGTCGGCATATCGTTTTATATATGCTTCATGATTCTCTTTATTGGGGTGGTATTCACTCGCAAATCCCTGTCCCATAGCTTTTTGTGCATCTTCAACCTTCGCGTACACTCCGGCTGCTACTGCGGCAAACATGGCTGCGCCGAAAGCGCAAGCCTGTTCGGTTTTTGCTACTTTGATAGGCATTCCTAAGACATCCGCCAATGTCTGCATCACAAACGGCGATTTCAATGAGATGCCGCCGATACCGATAACTTCCTTTATTTCGATGCCGTTTTCGAGAAAACGGTCGATAATGGCTTTCGAGCCGTAGGCGGTTGCTTCCACCAATGCGCGGAAAACCATTGCAGGCGTACTGCCCAGCGTCAATCCGGCAATTGTGCCTTTTACTAATTGATTGGCGTCGGGTGTGCGTCGCCCGTTGAGCCAGTCGGTGGCAATCAGCGTTTCGGAGATGGGCAATTTTTCGGCTTCTTCGGTTAATTCGGGAATGGATTTGTTCACAAATTTTGAGAACCAGGCATAAACATCCCCAAAACCCGATTGTCCGGCTTCCAAGCCAATCAAACCCGGAATGACCGAACCATCAACCTGTCCGCAAATACCCGGAATGAGTTTGTCTTGCATTTCTGCCGGAGAGGCAACCATGATGTCGCAAGTGGAAGTGCCGATGACACGCACAAATGTTTTCGGCTTAATTTCTGCTCCGACAGCTCCAAAGTGGCAATCGAAAGCACCCACGCCGACCACAACATTACTCGTCAAGCCCAATTTTTTTGCCCATTCAGCACTCAAATTGCCTACTTGGGTATCGCTCGTGTAAGTCTTTTCAAACAGCCGACTTCTGAAGCCTTTCAGCAGCGGATTGATAGCCGTCAGAAATTCTTCTGGAGGCAGTCCGCCCCATTGTGCATGCCACAGGGCTTTGTGTCCGGCGGCGCAACGGCTGCGGACAATTTCTTCCGGTTTTGTTTTTCCGGTGAGCAATGCCGTCATCCAGTCGCAATGTTCCACCCAACTGTAAGCCTCTTTGCGGATGCTTTCGTCCACGCTTAGTACATGACTGATTTTTGCCCAGACCCATTCGCTCGAATAGATGCCGCCCTCATAAGCCGTGTAGTCAATCGCGCTTTTTTTCGCTAACTCGTTGATTTTCGCAGCTTCCGCAATGGCGGTGTGGTCTTTCCACAAGACAAACATGGCGTTGGGATTTTCTGCATATTCCGGACGCAAAGCCAAAGGCAGACCGTCTTTGTCAATCAGCACGGGCGTAGAGCCGGTGGTGTCGAACGATATGCCCACTACTTTTTCGGCTGTTCCGGCAGGCGATTTGCTCAACGCTTCTTTCACGGATTCTTCCAATGATTCCACATAATCCGAGGGATGCTGCCGGTATTGATTTTTTGCCGGAACGCAGTATTTGCCCTCCTTCCAGCGCGGGTAGTATTTCACCGCAGAAGCGATTTCTTTCCCCGTCTCTGTTTCCACGATTACGGCGCGACAGGAGTCTGTGCCGTAGTCTAATCCAATTACATACTTCATAATGATACTATTTAAATTTATTCTTTAATTCTCAATTATTTTCACATCCCACGCGCCAAGTGTGAGCTTGTCTGTTGCTTTTTCGCCCGAAATCAACTCTGTGCCCTTTGAAAATGGGTTGTTTACCGTCTTTTCTTCGTCGCTGAAATTGAAAATGTAATGCAGCGATTTTCCTGCATCATTTTTACCGGAACGAATGATTATTGGAAATTTGAAATCGCTTTGCGGCGTTAAAATAGTTGCCTCTGTTGCTGCCTGATGGATGATATTTTCCAACAAATCTTGCGACGGATAAGTACCTATATAAATCAATTTTCCTTTGCCATAAGTGTTTTCCGTGATGCAAGCCCATTTCCCGTAAAATTTATGCTCGGCGTAGGCAAGCGGCTTGGCAGTTTCCGGAATCAGAAATTCGTACCATTCACTCGCTGTTAATTTTCCGGTGGCAGCAAAGCGGGCATTTTCGGTCAGACGCAAGGGTGTATTGGGAATATTGGCATATTCCTGATAGTAAAATCCTGCGGCTTTGCGCAAAATGGAGGACGGCGGCAATTCGGCTCTGACGGCATTGTATTCGTTGGTATAACCGCTTTTGAACATCATCACCACAATTCCACCGTTTTTTACAAAAGCCTCTATTTTTTCAAGCAAATTGTCAGCAGCCACATACAAAGGCGGAATAACAAGCATTTTATACTTACTGAAATCCGTCCATTTGTCGCAGGGAATAATGTCTGTTTCGATATTTTGATTGTATAAAGCACTGTGTACCATTTGTACAGGATATTTCTCCCAATTGGTGTACGGCATAAAATTGAGGGCGTGATACGAGTCGTGGCTGTAAAGTATGGCAGTCTTGTTCTCTTTTTTCAGGTTGACAAGATTTTTTCCGATACGTTTAAACTCTTTTGCCGTTGTTGTAAATTCGTTGTAGATGCGGTTGGGCTGCAAATCCTGTCCCAAAATGCCGCGCCAATACGTTTCCTGTCCGTAGTGAAGCGTGTGCCAATGCCAATATCCCACCATATTGGCACCCGAAGCCAATTGCGCATACGCATTTTGCCGCAATTGTCCATCATAAAGCGGTTTTTGGCTTCTGGAATCCCAACCTATCGCCTGCGCGTTGGTTTCGGTAATCAGGTAATTGCCTTTTGCCACTGTGCGTATATAATCGCCCACATACGCAATCGACCGTCCATCCTGACCATCTTGGACGTTATGATATACGTTTCCGGCAGGATATTGCATTTGCCGAAAACTTTCCACATGGTCGATATTATGAAAAGAGGGCATAAAACAATGGGTTACGAATTGGTCAGGGCGTTTGTATTGATTCACAATATCGCATTGCCAATTCAAAAATTCAGCCAATCGAAAGCGGTTGTAGCGTTCCCATTCGAGTTTGTACGAAGGGTTGGTTACTCCGTCAAGCGGATAAAATTCTTCCCAGGTGTTAATGTTCATTCCCCAATAATTCATTCCCCATTCTTTGGTAAGCAGTTGGAGGTCGCCATGAAATTTTCCTTTCACATAATTGCGAAATCCGACAAAATAATCGCGGTTGTTCACCCCGCGCGCTTCTACTTCATTATCCACCTGATAGCCGATAATTGCCGGATGTTGCGCATAATGTTCCATCAACTTGCGGATAATCCGTTCGCAGAAAAAAAGATAAGTCGGGTTGGTGAAATCCATGTTTTGTCGAATGCCATAATACGCTTTGCCGCTTTTTGTATGTTCTGCAAGCACTTCGGGGTAGCGGTGCGCCATCCACGCAGGAATGGAATACGTCGGCGTTCCGAACATAACTTTTATGCCGGCTGCCTGCATTTTATCAAGGATACGGTCCATCCAGGCAAACTCAAACACGCCTTCCTGCGGCTCGAACAATGCCCAGCTTGACTCGCCTACACGCACCACCGACACATTGGCGGCTTTCATCATTTTTATATCTTCGTCCAACCGTTCCGAAGGCATATATTCGTGATAATAGGCAGCACCATACAGGATGTTGTCGAACTTGTATTGCGCAAATACATTTGTAGTTGCAAGTAAAAGCACTAAGGAATAAAACAGTTTCTTTTTCATTGCTTCAAATTTATTTTATAAACGGTAAATGATTCTTTTTCTGCCGTAATTTTCAATTGATTGTCCGTTAATGTTGCCGCAGCGCTTTCCGGAATAACGGCAAAAGGCGATTCTAATGTATTCTCCATTGTTTTGTTTTCCGCTTTCAGCCGGGTATTTTCTCCAAGTGTCAACTGAGCATTTTTCTTCAAACCGGATAGGGTGACGGTTATTTCTTTCGCTTCTTTTTCAACATTGGCAACTTTGATGATATAGCTGTTCTGCACTTTATCGTAAACTGCGGAGGCATACAAGCCGTTTTGTCCGGTCAGCGGTTGTCCGTTCCATGTCAGCGGCAACACATTTGTTCCTTTGTGATGGGAATAGAGTTGCTGAACATAGTAATTCGGCGTTTTAACCACCGTCAAGTTGTCAAACCAAATCAAATCGGGACTCCATTGACAGGCATCCACATGCGCCAATAGCGGGGCATACGTTGCCAAATGCACCACATCGGCATTGCGTTCAACACCGGTGAGAAAAGCAGCTTCGGCTAAAGCAGCTTCTAAACTGTTCTTTCTTCCCGGGCGCGTGTGTGCGGCATATTCTCCGGCAAAAACTTTCGGACCCTTGCGGTCGTAGTTATCGTAGCGTTTCGCATTTTCCAAAAACCATTCCGGCGACATATAATAATGTTCATCCACTAAATCGACTTTCAAGGCTTTCATTTGAGGCCATAAGCGGTCAAATTCTCTTCCCGATGCCGAAGGTCCTGCCGTTCCCACAATTTTGATATGGGGATATTTCGGGCGGATTTGCTTCATAAATGCCTCTAAATACAGATGATATTGCTCGCCCCATTGCTCGTTGCCTATGGCTAAATATTTCATATTGAAGGGTAGGGGATGTCCCATGTCCGCGCGAACTTTGCCCCAAGCACTTGTAGCCGAGCCATTGGCAAATTCAATTAAATCCAAAGCATCGTCAATATACGGTTGCAGCGAATCCAAGGGAACGACTTGCTCGCGTCCGTGTTGAAACTGGCACGAAAAGCCGCAACTGATGACGGGAAGCGGCTCTGAACCAAAATCTTCTGCCAACTGGAAATACTCAAAAAAACCAAGCCCGTACGATTGAAAATAATCCGGGAAAAACCTGTGCTTAATTTCGTAATTCCAACGATTTTCAGTGACCGGACGATTTTCCACCTGCCCCACACTGTTTTTCCACTGATAACGGGTTGCCAGATTATTGCCCTCCACAATACATCCTCCCGGAAAACGGAAAACACCGGGTTTCAAGTCTGCCAAGGCTTGTGCCAAGTCGAGGCGCATACCGTTTTCGCGGTTTTGCCATACTTTAGCCGGAAATAACGAAACATGCTCCAAATCAACCACGCCGGCAGTCATCAATCTCACATTCAAACGACAATGTGCATCGGTTACTTTTCCTTTGATTTCACCGGTATATTTCTTCCAACCTTTCCCTTCTACTTTTATTTCAACACCGCCGGACGGATTGTTTTGACTGCTGATTAGTTCGGCAAAAACTGTTTTCGATGTTCCGTCAATGGAACGTGCATACACCGAAAAACGGTAGGTTTCATCGGTTTTGATACCGATTCCGGTAAAACCTTCATTCATCAGCCCCGTGCCTGTAAGCAGCTCCTGTTGATTGGTCAGTCGCACATAATGCGGATTTCGGTCGAAAGGACAGTCATCGGCTCGCACTTCCACCAGCCCATACGCCTTCCAACCCATCAAAGGTGAGTTGGTGAAATCGAATGAACGGTTTTTGACCAATTCGGCATAGAGACCGCCATCGGCACCAAAATTGATGTCTTCAAAGAAAATACCGTACATATCCTGTTGTATGGCTGCGCCTGTCTTTTTTGTGTCTAAAACAAAAGCGTACTGTGTCTGTGAAAATACAGTCAATGTGACATTCAGCAAACATACTATCATTATAATTTTTTTCATGATTTTTTTATTTTATATAATTTTGAAGCATGAGGACTCAAAGTCTGACTGAACTTGTTTTCATAATTTCCTGTTTTTTTGCCTGACCACATATCCGTAAAAGAATGACTGCCGGTAATACCCAATTCTCCAAAATCAACGGATATTGTCTGATTATCCTTGTCATTCAGATTGAAAATTGCCAAATAGACCTCGCCGGTTTTGGAATTACGGGAAGTAATCGCTACTTTGCCGTCTTTCTGAAATACCTGTCTGACCTCCGAACTTTCGCGGTGCATTTTCAAAACGTCTTTATTGGTTAGCAGCGACAGGGTGAATTTGTCATTGCTGGGCAAATCGCCACCAAACATCAGTGGTGAACGCAAGATGGTGAAAAAAGTCATGAGTGAATATTGTTCCTCTTCGGTGAGGCGTGTCATTCTATCTTCGCCTCTTTCGCCCCGAATGGCAATACGACCAAGCGGTATCATATCGCAGTCGGGCCAAGTTCCCGGTGCAATGTAGGGATACCACTCTTGCGCCACTTTCATCAAATGCGGCAAATCTCGCCACACGTCCCACACATCACCAACCATACGCCACATATTGGCATGAGTGCTCACATGTTTGGCTTCGGATGCCGGTGTTTCTCCCGGCGACGTGCTCAAAACCATCGCCCGACCTGTCCGGTCGATGGCTTTGCGTATCATCTCAATTTCCGATTTGTGATAAGGACTGGATAAATCATCTATTTTCAAAAAATCAACACCCCAAGAAGCATACAGTTCCATGATGGAGTTGTAGTATTCCTGTCCTCCGGTTTGTTCGGTAACGGTAAGATTGTCTTTCAACCACCTGCATAGCAATTCGGTAGAATATACCTTGTCGGCTGTAACGCTTGTCCCTTTTATAGGCAATTTTCTCGCTACCGCTTCTTTGGGGATACCACGCATGAGGTGAATACCGAATTTCAAGCCTTTGGAATGAACATAGTCGGCAAGGGGTTTAAACCCCTTGTTATCGGCAGCCGAAGGAAACCGATTGACGGCGGGTTGATAACGTCCGTATTCGTCCAACACAAAACGGGGGTCTTTTTCATTGTAACCTCCGGCTTTGTCGTTTTCCACATACCAGCGGATATCCACTACCACATATTCCCATCCGTATTTCTTTAGGTGTTTTGCCATATAATCGGCATTGGCTTTCACTTCATGTTCCTCTACCGTGGGGCCGTAACAATCCCACGAATTCCAACCCATGGGCGGCGTTTGCGCCCACGAACGAAAATCGCTTTGCGAAAATGCACAAGTTGATGATAATGCGATTATTATGCTTAAAAATATTTTTTTCATATTTAATTCTAATTTTATTTCTTCAACGTGATTACCGTGTATGAATATTTCGGGAACGTATATTGCGCATCCTTCTTTTTAATCGTCGCCACAGATGGCTTAAACACTACATTGTCTTTGTTTTCGTAAGTGTTGTATTCCGTCAGTTCGCAGTCGCCAATGGTTTGCACTTCGGCATTCGTTTTGAACGCAAATCCGGCAATGTTCAATATTGCCGGTTGCGGTTGGTCGCTTAAATTGGCAACATAAATCGTCATTTCGTTTTTTTTATCGTTGATTTTTGCCGTCACGTCCAGTGCTTTTTCATCGCTGCTTGTTGTTTTCACCACATTGGGTTTCCACGTTTTCGTCATCATCTCGTCGATATGTGCCGAGGGTTGAAACCAAATCGTGTCGGCAGTGTAATGTACGCGCCCCTGGTCCCACATATAATGCAAGCCATGCGGCTGAAACGTGTTGGCTGTTCCCAGCATCACAAAACTATTGCCGTGCCGTTGATTGGTGTTCCAATTGTGAGCGTGTGCCAAGCCTCTGTCCCAATCGCAACGCCAGCCGTTTTCTTCCATCGGATGCAGTTTGAGCCAGTAACCGGGGTAATCTTTGGCAAGTTCGGCTTGCAAATTGATTCCCATTTCGTTGAGGTAAGCATCGCCGAGGTCGGCAAAATCTCTTGCACTGCCGTAATGCGGGTCCCAAGCCAATTGTTCGCCTTTTCCCTGATTGATAAACCAACCTGCCATTTCGGAAGCCAACTGATAATCTCGTCCGTCGCGTTTGTAGCCCTTGTTGCCAATGTTGAGCGAAGTCATAATCGACATATTTTTATCAACTTCCCATGCTGCCTGCGCAAACTTTTTCATGCAATTGACATAACCGTTCGAAATTCCCCGCTCGTTATCGACTTGAATATATTTCAGATTATAGGGAGCGGGATGTCCGTGCTGGGCGCGTAAGGCACCCCACTGGGTAGTAACCGCCCCATTGACGTATTCCACAAAATCGCGAATATCTTCGTACGTTTCGTCCATACTCATACCGATAATGGCTGTTGCGCCTATGGCTTCGGCTGCCTGCAACATTTCGATAAATCCGAAACTGTGTGTGGCATACGGATTAAAACCGCTACGGAACGTTACTCGGCGCTCGTCAACGGGACCAATCATTTTTTTCCAACGGTAAAGATAAGTATCCGCACCGACATCCACCATGGAACCGTTATAGCGGAAAGCAGTAATTCCCTGCTTTTTCAGCGCATCCACAAACATCTTACGGATAGGGAAACCGCCTGCTACTCTGCCCCATTTGCCGGGTTGCAGAAAAGCAAACCCAAGCCGGATTTCACCCGGATTTTTCAGAGAAATGCCGAAACTGCCGTTAATGGTGCTTGCATTGGGCAATAATTCAAATTCAAGTTTTTCATACCGTCTTCCATTGCCTTGTAATGCGTATGATTTTTCAGCTAAAATTTCTCCTTTTTCGTTGCGCAGGGAAAGGTAAACCGTTGTGTTTCTTTCGCCTCTAATTCTTATCACGCCGTCGTATGGTTTTCCTCCTTCGAAACGGATGCCTTGTTTGTACAATCCTCTATTGGTCAACCCCACTTCGCCGCTGCCCGACACAAAAGTCAAGACCTGCGTTTGTCTGCCCATATACGCATTACCGTTGCGTTCCAAAGTATATTTGTATTTCGCACCGTCCGCAGCCCATTTATCCCAATATTTTGAAATTTGTTCATCGCCGTTGATGCGCTCCATCATCGTTTTTTGAATATTCGCCGGAAGCGAGTCATAAGGCAGATAACGTCCGTAGAATTTCCAGTCCGAAATGAGTTCGGGTCTTGTGTTTCCACCGATGTTGCTGTACAAATCCTTTGAATTGACATCGTAACGTTCGGAAAGGTTGTTCCAGGTGATACGGTTGTAAACATTCGCCTGACTTAACAAGTGCGGTATGCGCCGTTCATCAATATAGACGTAAATTTTGGAATAATCGCCACGTTTCAAATTCAAAAAATCCACATCAACGTTTTCTTCAAAAGCCTCTCCGTGAATTAATTGGCTGAATATTCCGCCATTGGTCTGATTATTCAAATCCTCAATATTAGAGCCGTTGAACAAGGGGCTGACCGTAGCAATTTTCTCTCTTGCATCTACGCTTATTTGAACAGGCGGATTGCTTTGCGCCATTACACTAATGCCTGCAAATAAGGCTATACTTATACTTAACAAACTTTTTTTCATTGTACTGCCTTATTTAATAAATAATAAACTTCATTCACCTTCAACTCAAACTTCAACTTGCTAATTGTCGTATCATTATCAATTGTAAGCAATTCGATACCGGCAATTTCGGCATAATCTTCCAAATGTTCAACCGTCAGCGAGTAGGAGAAACTGGAATGGTGCGTCCCACCGGCAAGAATCCAACCACCGGCACCGATTTCCAAATTGGGTTGCGGCTTCCAAAGTGCGCAGGCAACCGGCAATTTCGGCAGGGCTTTCGGCTCAATCACATCCACTTTGTTGACAATCATGCGGAAGCGGTTGCCCATATCCACGATAGTGGCGGCGATGCCTTCGCCGGGGTGCGCTTGGAATACCAGACGGGCGCAAGTACCCGCGTCGCCGATGCCAAGGAAATGCACTTCGATGCGCGGTTTTTTCGCCGCTATTTCGGGATTGATTTCCAGCATGTGCGCTTGCAGAATGGAACTGTTGGCTCCGTCAAAATTCAAGGTGTAATCTTCGAGGAAAGATTGTCCGCCGGGTAATCCTTGTCCCATCACCCACATGGTGCGTACCAATGCGGCTGTTTTCCAATCGCCCTCTGCGCCAAAGCCGTAGCCTTCCGCCATTAAGCGTTGCGAGGCAAAGCCCATCAACTGCTTCATACCTTCCAATTCGTCGAAACTGGTCGTAAAGGCTTTTGCGCCTTTTTCTTCCAAGAAACGCCGCAGACCGATTTCCTGAGCGGCAGCATCGCGCACATGTTTATGTTTTTCCGCACCTTTTTTGCAATCGGCGGCAAAGTCGTACAATTTTTCGTATTCGGCAATCAAAGCATCAATTTCCGCTTCGGTAACCGCTTCCACGTAAGGCACCAATTTAGCAATCGGGGCATTGTCCACATGATAGCCCAAACGAATTTCGGCTTCCACTTTGTCGCCATCGGTAACGGCAACATTGTTCATATTGTCGCCAAAACGGATGATACGCATATTTTGCGAATCCGCCCAAGCAGCAGCCACACGCATCCAACCGGCAATTTTTTCGTGCGTCGGCTGGTCTTTCCAATAACCGACCACCACTTTGCGCGGCTTGCGCAGGCGGCTGGTGATAAATCCAAACTCGCGGTCGCCGTGCGCCGACTGATTCAAATTCATGAAATCCATGTCGATTTCATTCCAAGGAATCTGCTCGTTGTATTGCGTGTGGAGGTGCAACAACGGCTTTTTGAAATCCATCAGCCCATGAATCCACATTTTAGCAGGCGAAAACGTGTGCATCCAAGTGATGACACCAATACATTTGGTGTCGCCATTGGCAGCCCGCATAATGTCCGACACTTCGCTTGACGAATTGGCAGTGCCCTTGTAAACAATTTTTACAGGCAACTTACCCAAGGTGTTCAAGCCTTTAACCATTTCAGTAGAATGTGCATCTACTTTCACTACCGCATCACCACCGTACAACAACTGTGCACCGGTGACAAACCATACTTCCAAATCATTGAAATTCATAATTATTATTTTTAATTGTTATGTTCATATCATAAATATATCTCATTCTGTTATTCAAGCAATAATGCCTGCGTTTCAAACGGTATAGGATAAGCCGTGAGCCATATAGTGGGTGTGACGGCGACTTCTTCGTTGAATCCGAGCACATAAGCCTCTATCTTTTTGCCCGCCATATTTTCGGTCAAGGGAAGATAATAGGTGTAGTTTTTATCGCTTTTCTGTACCCTGTATTCCCACACATTGGAAGCAAACGAAGGTGCTCTATCCGGTGCACCTACATATTGACCGTCTATTTTGAATCCTACCCAGGCACCTTCTATGCCGTGCGTTCCATCCAAAGCGACGCACAAATACGCACCTTTGTTGATATGGTCGAGCGTAAATTCGGATTTCCATGCTTTCTTTGTTTTTAAATCACCGGAATAGGGTCTGAACAGATTGTTGGCACGCCATTTGCTTCTATCCATTTTTACTCCGCCGCGGTATCCTTCCACTTCCGTCAGCCGCATGGGAGACACATCAAGACGGAAATACCGGAAACTTTCCTCAGTGCTGAGATTGATTTCCAAAACGGCACCGGAACTATAAGAAATTTCTTTCCATGTTTTCAAGTCAGAAGAAATAAAAGCCGATGCTCTGTCTAATGTATTACCCGCGTGCAGGATTAATTTATCCAAGTGAATGTTCTCGCCCAAGTCAAGCATGAAAGCCGATTGTCCATTGACTCGTTGCTCGCCGTTTACCATATTAACAGCGAACGCCGTTTCGGAGTCTCCATCGAACATGTTTTTGTCCCAGACTCTCTTGCGCCTGAAAACGGGTTGGTCGAAAAAGGCATCGCGGGCTTTCTGCACCTGTGGAATAGCCGTTGGACCGGAGCGATAGAGCGAACGGACTTCCAACGCATTATTGTCTGCCGCAAAACAGGTGGCATAATAAAGGGCTTCCGCGTCAGCGGGAATAGCCGACTCAGGCATTACAGCTAATTTCCGATGATAATCGCCTGCTATTTTATTGCCGGGGAAAGTGACTGTAAACGTCTTTGCAGGCGACTCTGAACGCACTTGATAGATTTCGCCCGCTTTTCCAAGCAATTTAACCTCGGTTACATTTCCCACTTTGTCATTGACAATCTGATAAGGGATGCCGCTCAACAGCACTTTGTCCGTTTCTTTCTTCGTGGTCACTTTCACCAAAGCCGACCGGAAGGGTAGCACTTCCACTTCGATTTTCGAGCCGACCGAATATGTGCCCAAGTCATGGATATACGGATGATACAACCTTACTTTCGCTTTGCCTTTGGCAGTCAGTCCGATTTCTTTGTCAAGATTGATGACGTATTTTTTCGGTTCCCAAGTGAGGTTGCGCAAGGTAATGAGCCGTGTCGATTCATCTCCGCGCGATACGGCATTGGGTCCGTATTGCTTCTCCGGCAGTACAATTCCATTGACTAAAATGGCATTGTATTGTTTGTGCAGGTTGAAAATAAAAGCCAAATACGAATATTCGTCATCGCGCAGCAGCCAGGGATTTCCGTAAATCTCCGGTGCCAAAATCAGGTTGCGATTGAAAGCCTGCAAAATGAGGTCGTCTTCCCAATAGTCGATGCAGGAAGAGATACAGACGCCGTGGTCTTCCGTTAAGCGTGTCAAATCGGGCGTCAATTCCCGGCTCAGGGCTTTTGCGCGGTGGTGCGGCGCAGTCATGTCGTTAGTCATGTGAACGTCGATATACGTTTCATCACCGCCCAACAGATAGGTGGTGGTGTGTTTCATACCGGGTCCCAAGTCAAGTCGGTGATTGAGGAGAACTAAATCCGGTGCATATTGCCGCGCCTTAGTCATCATTTGGTCAAATTCGTCCCATTTTTCTTTGCGCAAAACACCGCAAGCACCATCAAGTTTGAGTAGCGCGAAGTTGTGGTCTCTGAAAAGACTGACAATCGTTTCCGTGCGTTCTGCCGCTTCCTGTGGCGTGTTTCCGAATCCATCGGGACCGCCCCACATACCGAGGCGCGTGTTCATGGTTGCCGCCTGTTGGCTCAGTGCGCCAAAACCATTCGGGTAACGTTTGAGGAATCGTTCGGATTTCATGCTTCCGTAATAGTTGCTGAAACCATCGATATTCCCTGCATCAAGAGCATAAATATCCAATTGCATCCCGTAAGTATCATGCAACCATTTGAAAAACTCAAGGTTAACACGGGTTTGTTCCGCATTACCGCCATCCCATTCATTGTTTATCCAAGAAAAATATTCCGACCGCGACGGAGTTGTATTGTCCGCACCGCTAACGGGAAATTTTGCCTTTTTTTGTGCAAAAGACGGATAAAAGCAGCCCAAAAATAACAGGGCGATTAAAATTACATGTTTTTTCGACATTGTATATGAACATTTATTATTCGGGGGCAAAGATAGTAATTTTTTTTTAATTAATTATTGATTGTTATTAAAATTTTTACTCATAACTCAAAACTTTTTCGTACCTTTGTCGCGATTATTTAATCAAAGCGATTAAATATGCCGAAATAATAATTTAAAAAAAATCATTTTATGGTACAGAACGAGGGAAAACGGAAAAAACCGGGGCGTTACATGGACTTGAAAACAGACCATGGATTTAAGACCGCTTTTAGTGAGAAACATGAGAAGTTGATGCGCAGCTTGCTGAACGGCATTTTTGAGGGGCAAAAAAAGATTGTTGAAGTCAAACATTTGCCGCTTGAGCAGTTGGGATTTAAGCCCGAAGACCGAGACACGATTTATGATTTGCATTGCAAGGACGAACTTGGCGCGCGGTACATCGTGGAGATGCAAGTGGCTCGGCAAAAGTATTTTATGGAAAGGTGTTGGTTGTATGCGGCGGCAGCCATTCTGAAGCAAGCCAAGAAAGGCAAAAAATGGGATTATGGGATGAAGCCGTTGTTTGTCATCGCTATTTTGAATTTCAATTTGACAGAGGATAGCACCGATTACATCAGCTGTTATTCACTGATGGATGAAAAAACAAAGGAAAAGGCAAGCGATAAAGTGCAATTTATCATAATAGAATTGTCGAAGTTCAACAAAACGTTAGCAGAATTGGAAACTGATTTAGACAGATGGTTGTATTGCATGAAGCATCTGGCAGAATTGCTGGAGCAACCGGCAGAACTAAAAGGCGAGATATTCGACGAATTGTTTGAATTAGCAGATTTAAAAACATTAACAGAAGAAGATATGACAACGTACGAAAAAAGTTTTGAAAGGTGCTATGGTGCTGAGTTAGCAGCAGATTATGCCATGGAGAGAGGCATGGAGAAAGGCATCCAGCAAGGTAGGGAACAAGGCATCCAACATGGCATCCTTTATACTGCTAAGCGGATGAAAGAAAAAGGGCTGGACTTGGAACTCATCGTTTCAGTTACCGGATATACTCCCGAGCAGTTGCGAAACATGGGGCTGAATTAGCACAGCCGGTGGTGGCACGAAAAAACCTGTTAGGTCTCTAAGACCTAACAGGTTTGACCGACATATTACCCACTCCTGTCAAACTTATCTTGTTCATTCTTTGGTAAATCTTAAGCCCATCAAACCGGGGTTACCAAAAAAAGTCCATTTCATTTTGTGTTTCCCTGCACCCAAATTGACCGTTCCGAGTGTTGTGTACATCGTTTGTCCCCAAGGGATGCCGGGGAAACTGAAAGTGCCCCAATAGTTCAAATAATCAATGTCGCAAGATACTGAATGACCGCTGTTTCCCGAATGGCAAACTTCCACTTTATAGTTTCCGGCGTCTTGCACCTCTAATGTGTAAACTACCCAGTCACCATCATTAGCCCATGCTACTCCGTGACAAGCAGGATTATCGTTCCAGATATTAACTTTATTAATGGGGTCGCCACCGGCAGGACGATAGGTTGAGTCACCATGCCAGGTCGTGCCTTGTTTGTGAAAACTGATGCCTTCGCCGCCAATGTCGAAGTCGCCGCCTTTAAATTCACACGGCTTAGCGGCGGACAGAATGTGCCGAGCGCCCGACGGGAAGGGTTTCGTCTCGTTTAAATATCTGTCAAACGCTGCCTGAGTAATTGTTTGCACATCTACCTTGCTGTCAATCCATACTGTATCAATCTTGCCCTTCGGCACTACTTTGCAGGAAACGCTTACCGGAGTGCTTGTTCCTGTCGGCAAATTATTCAACACAATACTATTGCCGGTGATTTGTCCGGTTTGATTGGCATGAGCCTTGTCGATATAGCTATATCGCATACCGTAAACCGTATATGATTCGGGCGCTGCTACGACACTAATTGTACCTGTCTCCACAGCCGCTGACGAAGTAAATCGGATTGCCACCGGAAAATAAACGACATAGCGGCTGTAATGAATCCTGTTGAAAGGAATCAGCGTATAGTTTCCTTCCGTTTTGAAAGTCAGGGGTGACGCCGATACTTTTTTCGTCTGTTTGAGTATGTTTTCCGGGGTGCCGGTCAAGGATTGGATTTTCCTCGCCGGAACGAAGTGGACAACGGTATTCCGCTGACCCCATATATCATCTTCATCCCAATAATCTTCTTTGTCCAAATCTTTCGAATTGATTTCCGCTGCCAAAGTGACCGGTCCGTAAGCGAAAGAAACAAACTTTTGCGACGGCGTAAGTGGCGTAACGCTCAGTTGCATAGGCAATTGTACCACTATTTTGTCGCCATCTTTCCACTTCCGGTTGATTTCTACAAATTGCGAGGAAGTGGAAACGATTTTCTGCACTTCTCCGTTTTTTTTTATTTAATAAATCTTTTACCGACTTAGTCCGTCCAAATTTTGCAATAGCCAAACCGACATCTTACCACTGCCTCGATGATTCCATGCGTAATAGGGTATCAATGAGAGTGTTACATCTTTCACTTGTAGACGTCCCGCTTCATTTTGGGCTACTAACTGGGCAGTCGTTTTTAACTGATGGATACCTTTTAGTAAATCCGGCTTGGTTTCCACCCTGATTTCAGGTTTTTGATTCATTATGACATTGAAAATATCAAAATCATTATCTGCCCATTCGGCACAATAAACAATGGGACCGCGTTCGATAGATATTTTTCCGCGGTCGGCTTCCACTTTGTCGTTGGCTTTCACTACGCGCGGTTCCATGTCGAAATGCACTTCCACTACATCGTCTTTTTTCCATTGACGGGAAATCGCAAAATATCCTTTGTCGAGTGTGCTTTCTGCCCGTATTCCATTGACTTTTATGGTATAAGACAATTTCTTTCCATCGGTATATTTATACAAATCGCTTGGAACGACTTCTCCCTGCACCCAACCCGGTACGCGCACTTTCAATGTAAATTGTTGCTTTGAACGCGGTGACACCTTTATATGAATGTCTCCGTTCCATGGATAATCGGTTGATTGGGTCAATGAAACTTTTTTCCCGCTCACAGTTAACTCTGCCGTATTGCCCATAAACAAATTCACATATACATCGCTGTTGTCCACAGCATACACATACCCCGGCAGGGAAGGAATGAAACGGCTGACATTCGACGGGCAGCAGGCGCATCCAAACCATGGCTGGGGGAAAAGCGTACCTTCCGAATTGAATTTGTATTTGCCATCCGATTCCAATGGATTGGGATAGAAAAATGTACCGCCGGCCAGCGCAACGCCGGGAATAAAA
>NZ_BBRU01000222.1:0-634 GCF_001431085.1 Candidatus Symbiothrix dinenymphae | reverse complement strand
CCTCCTCTACAACAACTTCTACTACCGGTGGTTCTGATAAGTGATTATCATTATCCCAAGGAGAAGGGATGAAACAGGCAAGAATTGTAATGAAATGTCAGCGATTGGCACACTTCTGCGGCAAATTTATGGGCAGATTCGAGCAGTTTGTTCCATTTTTGTTCCGGTAAATTTTCTAAATCGGATTTTGTGATGGCTTGTTGCATCAGGGCGTAAATAAATCCTGCGTTGAAATTGTCCCCTGCACCGATTGTGCTAATCGGCTTTATGGACTGCACGGGGTAAGATTTTTCCCCATTGGGAGTAAACAAGCGTGTTTCTTTGGCACCTTGTGTTACTATCAGATTTTTGCAACGGGGTGCAATGTGTGTGCGGTAAATTTCATCAATGCTTTGGTTGGGGTATAACACCGCCAAATCCTCGTCGGAGCAGCGCACAACCGTTGCACATTCAAAGTTTTCCTCAAAAGCAGGCATCAGTTCCGCCCTTTCGTCCGCATGAGCCGCCCGAAAATTGATGTCGTAATAAATCACAGCCTCAGCACTATGGGCTTCGCCCAACCAACGGTGTATATTGCTTCTAATCTCATGATTAACAGCAAAATAGGAACCGAAAAGAATCACATCATCCGCTT
>NZ_BBRU01000221.1:0-636 GCF_001431085.1 Candidatus Symbiothrix dinenymphae | reverse complement strand
CATTTAAAGGAGTGAAAGGTTAGGTTAAAATGTTCACGTGGGTGCGTGGACTTTTACTTATCCTGTACTCCAAGGTCAGGCAAATACCCAAGTAAGCGGGATACTTAAAGATAGTACCGCGCTTTTTTCGTGTGCAAAAATGAAATTTTAAAAACAATTAATAATATAAAGTAAAAAGTTATGAAAAATGTAAGAGTTAGTTCAAGTAAAACAAAGTTTTACAGTATTGTTGTGTTGGCGGCGACTGTTGGTATGACAACGGGAGTATTTTTAGAATCATGCTCAAAACGCCCCCCCGCACCGATTGTAGAAGAAGTTGTAGAAGAAGAAGTTGCATCTGAAAGGCGAACGTCCGAACGCAGTCGCCCTGCGCTTGACTATGTAATTCTGGATGAGAAGTTAGCGTTAGCTCCTGAGGAGTATGATAATTTCACTTATCTTACGGTTAAAATACAGAATACGGGCACTTCTGAATTGGCTTCCCTCCATCTGTATTATAGTATAAAATATAGTGACGGAACATCCTACACAGCACAGCTGGATTTTTATCGCGTTCAACCCGGTGATATTATGGTAGATAGGATGCATTTTGGTACGAAAAAACCTGTTTCTATGAAATTTCTTAGAGCAGAAAAG
>NZ_BBRU01000220.1:0-640 GCF_001431085.1 Candidatus Symbiothrix dinenymphae | reverse complement strand
GTATGTAACTTGCAGGATATTTAAGTTGCAGGACAGGTGGCACAAGCAGTTTTTTGCGGGGGCGGTTTCCATACGCTATTCCGACCTTCACACCAACCGATAGTGGTGATAGCATCCTGTTGTCAACGAATGGCGTGCCATCGAATTTTTGGGCGACCAATATGCCGTTGGCTCGATGCATTTGTCCGTCGTCGGAAGTGGTGATGAACGGTTTTTTATCGCCTGTTTTAGCGGTTATCTTATTCAATATAGCATAATCAGCATATATCCCCGCGTAGAGCGACCATTTTTCTGTTAACCTGCCCCATTTTTTTCCCACTTCTAACGACCCCAACACGGCATAACCCGATAGTTCAATGGGTCCTGAGTGAGATTTCTCAACAGAACCTCTCTTCATCATATAGTCAGGAACCGCGATGGACAGGTCGGGTATCACACCGTCTTTCACGTCTAATCTCCCCAATGTGCCGTTGTAGGTGCTGAGTGGTGTATTGAGCGGGAGTTTAAATTTTCCACCAAATTTGAAATACACTTGATACGATTTGTCCGTTCCACTCGGATACACTTGATAGTGAGCCATGAGTGGAATGCTCAGCATGCTGATTCCCTGCGTTTCGGTGTAATCGACGGCGGTGTATTC
>NZ_BBRU01000219.1:0-641 GCF_001431085.1 Candidatus Symbiothrix dinenymphae | reverse complement strand
GCCCTGGCGTACCCCCGCCCGCGAATCCCCCCGGCTTGGTGCGCGGCTTCCAAATCCCCGCGCGGTAAATTTGGATGTGCTTGACAGCCAACTCCTTAGCGGTGTTCATCACTTGCTCCTCAGTCTCTGCGCTGCAAGGACCGGCAATAATCAGGGGTCGCTGGTCGCGCACTCCCGGTAGTAAAATTGATTCTAATTCCATATTATTTTATTTTGTTGGCACGCAGATGACGCAGATTTTTAGGATTTACGCAGATAAAAAATCTGCGTAAATCTATCTAATCTGTGTCATCTGCGTGCTAAATTTTTAATCCTATTCAAAGCCTCATTCAACTTATCACAACAAAGCGAAATACGCACATACCGCGCCCCATTGCTGCCAAAAATAGAGCCGGGCGTGATAAAAACGTGCGCGTTATACAATATCTCATCGGCGAGAGCTTCGCTGTTGGCGTATTGAGCGGGGATTTTGCCCCAGAGGAACATCCCCGACTGCTTGGGGTCGAAGGTGCAACCCAACGCCGTCATCATCTCTTCGGCGATTTTGCGCCGCTCGCGATACACCTTATTCATGCCTTCGTACCACTCACGCGGGGCTTGCCGGGGTTTGGCGGCAGCGCGCCTCATGGGTTTGAACTGCC
>NZ_BBRU01000218.1:0-643 GCF_001431085.1 Candidatus Symbiothrix dinenymphae | reverse complement strand
TGCAAAAAAAATGACATTTGATAAAATTACCGATGATGGTCGCCTTTGGGCTGTAAGATACGGTGACGAAAGCGACAATGAACTGTATAAATTGTTTGAGCAATGGAATGATGTGGTTTGGTTGCGAGCGTTTTTCAAACAAAATTGGAGTGATTTGCTTGCTTATTATAATATTTTAGATGTTAAGACGGCTATTATTGATACTATTGAGGATAGTAACAGGTTGGAAAACATTTTACTGTCCATCTCTCTTGTCGCTGATTTAGATAGTGTTTTCAGACCGCTAAATAATTATACAAAAGAATCTTTTTTGGAAAAAGAGAACCCAAGGCTTTCTCAACGGCAAAAACACGCTTCATGGTTGAGACTTTATGCCATTAAACTTAGTCAGGGCATTTTCATTATTACAGGTGGTGCCATAAAACTAACGGCAACAATGCAGGAACGCGACCATACGGCAAAAGAACTCATTAAAATAGAACAAACGCGAAGATTCTTGATTGAGAATGGCATAGTGGATGAAACAGGTTTTGTAGATTATTTGAAAGAATTATAAATAAAAAATATGAAAGAAGTAATAAAAAAATTGGAACAACACGCCTCTCTCACCCCTTCCGGCTGGCGTGAAGTTGCTGAACATCGG
>NZ_BBRU01000217.1:0-646 GCF_001431085.1 Candidatus Symbiothrix dinenymphae | reverse complement strand
TCCCACAGATGCTCCATTGGCATTGGCATTGTACCTGATAGCGTAGGTGATGTTGGTTTTTCTGAGCACCGGAAACCCCGTAGTGGTACCGTTGACATCAGCGGGCATCGCCCAAACGGTAGAGAAATTCCAAGACAAATTCGCTTCAATCCATGTTTGCAATTTAAAATTAGCAAGTGTCGCATTTTCTCCATTTTCCCGGTTCGCACCTATATCCGTAGTTGCTGTCGAACCCAAAAGAGTCATGTTTTGGTTAGCATAACAATTTATTATGGTAGCGTCGCCGGTGGCTACTCGAAACGGTTTAAGGTCCCCATCACCACGCGTCATCGAGGCATTAGCCGCAAAACAATTTGAAATTGAAACGGCTCCTACACCTATACCGGCACAAGCCCTATTGATACGAGCATTTATATTACCTGCATTGTAGCAATTCCGGATTTGAGCACCGTCACCTGCTGCCGCAATGCCACCACTCTCAAGATGAGCATCAATATTAGCCATGTTGTAACAATTTTCGATGATGCTTGCCTTCATCATACCGACAATGCCTCCTGCAGGCGCATTTGTGCTGATTATAGAGCCGGTTACCCCTAAATTTTTGATGGAGGCATCCTGAACATAACCAAACACACCGGCATAGTTG
>NZ_BBRU01000216.1:0-647 GCF_001431085.1 Candidatus Symbiothrix dinenymphae | reverse complement strand
CCTTGTAGCTGGTGTGGGTTTGTGTGTGTATATGGCTGTCTATAAAAAATATTGTAAAATCCGCTCTTTGGGCAACCGGGGAGCCTTAAAAAATAAATTATTATGGGAAAGATGATATTCCCAGTCTTGAAGACAATGTGACGATTCCGGCACCTTCTATCTCCGATTATCGAGCGGGAGATGTCAATCCGGTTCCTCTGCTCTATCAAACGGGGTATCTCACGATAAAAGATTTCAACCCCAAATACAACACCTACGTTTTGGGCTTTCCAAACGAAGAGGTAAAATACGGTTTTTTGGACGAACTGCGACGCATATACACACCGAGCGCACGACTAAGCACTGATTTTAGGAGCGATTTATTTGTCATCGACTTGGAAGCAGGCAATGTAGATGGTTTTATGACCCGGCTTCGTGCCCATTTTGCAAATATTCCAAACGATTTAAGCAACAAAACGGAAGAAAATTTCCAAACCATTTTTTATTTACTGTTACGCTCAATGGGGCTATTTGTGCAAACGGAGGTCAAAAGTGCCATCGGTCGCGCTGACATAGTGGTTTGGATGAAAGATATCATCTATGTCTTTGAATTTAAACTATCCGAAAATGCCACCGCCGAGGAAGCACTCAAGCAGATAGACGACAAA
>NZ_BBRU01000215.1:0-650 GCF_001431085.1 Candidatus Symbiothrix dinenymphae | reverse complement strand
GGGGACCGCCCCCGGCCTCTCCGTGCCCCGCGCAAATGGCGAGTACGACAAGCCCCCCCAGGACATCCGGAAGGCCGCCACGAAATGAAGAATTCCGCACAACGCATGCTGCTGGCGCCCGCCGTGGCGCTGGCCCTGACGGGGCCCGTGCTGGCCGCCGGCGGCGATGTCGGCGTGGCCGCCAAGCAGGCCACCAACTGGACCGCCATCATTCTCTTCACAGCCTTCGTCGTGGCCACGCTGTGGATCACCAAGTGGGCCGCGGGCCGCACCAAGTCGGCCGCCGACTTCTATACGGCCGGTGGCGGCATCACGGGCTTTCAGAACGGCCTGGCGATTGCGGGCGACTACATGTCGGCCGCCTCCTTCCTGGGCATCTCGGCCTCGGTCATGGCCAGCGGCTATGACGGCCTGATCTACTCCATCGGCTTCCTGGTGGGCTGGCCCATCCTGACCTTCCTGCTGGCCGAGCGCCTGCGCAACCTGGGCAAGTTCACCTTCGCCGACGTGGCAGGCTACCGCTTCTCCCAGACGCCGTTCCGCGCCTTCGCGGCCAGCGGCACGCTGGTGGTGGTGGCCTTCTACCTGATCGCGCAGATGGTGGGCGCGGGCCAGCTGATCAAGCTGCTGTTCGGCCTGGACTACTGGAT
>NZ_BBRU01000214.1:0-650 GCF_001431085.1 Candidatus Symbiothrix dinenymphae | reverse complement strand
TGGTTTGTCCCGTTCCTTGCAGCGCAGGGACCGAGGAGCAAGTGAGGAACACCGCTAAGGAGTTGGCTGTCAAGCACATCCAAATTTACCGCGCGGGGATTTGGAAGCCGCGCACCAAGCCGGGGGGCTTCGAGGGCGTGGGTACGCCAGGGCTGTCGTGGCTGCAAAAAGTGAAGCGCGAAACGGGGATGTATGTCTCCACGGAGGTTGCTACACGTGCCCACGTGGTGGAAGCGGTCAATTTCGGCATTGACTTGCTGTGGATTGGTGCGCGCACGTCGGCAAATCCGTTTGCGATGCAGGAATTGGCGGATGCTTTGAAAGAAGCGGGCTTTAAGGGTCCCGTTTTGGTGAAAAATCCGGTCAATCCCGACTTGGAGTTGTGGATTGGTGCCATTGAGCGCATCTACAACGCCGGGATTACGAAAATCGGCGCAATCCATCGCGGCTTCAGTTCGTATGACAAGTCGTTGTATCGCAACCTGCCGCAGTGGCATATCCCCATCGAGTTGAAACGCCGCCTGCCCAACCTGCCCATCATCGGCGACCCCAGCCACATTGGGGGGAAGCGCGAACTGATTGCGCCGCTGAGCCAACAGGCATTGGATTTGAACTACGACGGGCTGATTATTGAATCGCACTGCGACCCC
>NZ_BBRU01000213.1:0-650 GCF_001431085.1 Candidatus Symbiothrix dinenymphae | reverse complement strand
ATATCAAAGACATAGAAGGCAGTTATTACAGCCAAACCGACAGCATCTCCGTCTCCTACTTCCGCGGCTTTTTGTTTTTCAAATAAACAGTGCGTTTTTTACGCAATAGTTGCGCATGACAAACCACGAGCCATTCTCGTTCTCGCAAGAGAATTCATTTTCAATCGCACGTCAATGTAATGACATAATTCTTTGGCGCGCTTTATTTCGGATTTTGCACCGGCAACAAAAGCATCGGCAAACTCTGCTTTTTCCTCCGCTGAATGTGATGCAATATGACTACGAAACTTTTCATCAAATTTTTGCTTTTCATCCTCTGTATCAAGAGATACAAATTCTTTTCTTAATTTTTCTAACTCTAATTTTGCATTCATTTTTGTATTTTTTTTATTTTAATAATTAGAACGTAGCCGCCCCTTGGGGGACATTCATCATTCTTTCAATCTTCTCGAAGATAACTACTTAGAATGTCTAAACAATCATTGAGCCCTGCCTCCCATTCCCGTAAGGAAGTCATCTCAACAATTTCTTGCTTGTAACGGGCATAAAATTCGAGAATTTTCTTCTCTTCTTTTATGAGAGTAGTCAGCTCATCTCGTCCATTTTTGTACACCATATTAAATAACGCGTTTGATTTGACGGTGCAAAGG
>NZ_BBRU01000212.1:0-9911 GCF_001431085.1 Candidatus Symbiothrix dinenymphae | reverse complement strand
TTCTGTCGTCAAAAATTTTAATAACACTTCCCGAACTGTCACGATAGTCGCGATGTACTACCATATTGATAACAATTTCGCGAATGGCATCGGTGGGATAATCAAACCGTTCTGTGCGCTTTGGCTCGCCGGTAATTATGTATTCCACCATCAAATGTTTTTTGATAAAGGCAATAATATCGGTAATTTCGCTGAATAAATCGGAATGAAGCGAAATGCTGTCAATAATAGTTATCGGACTTTTGAAACGCCCAATCTGAATGTCGCTAGTGGGGCAATATCCATCAATAAACAACAAGTAGCAGCCAAATGTTGGTTGTCCACCGCGGATAAACTCCAGTTTTTCGAGAATATCCAAATCAGACATTTTAGTGCTAAATTCGCCTTGTTCGCGTAATTTGTTGGTAAATATAGCAATTTTTTCTTTCGACAAATCATCAATACTGTGATTTGGGTCGGCATAATAGTCCCAACTCGAATTGATTGTCTGCAAGTGAATATTAACTACTTCGTCAAGCGAAAGCAAATGATTGGAATTTTGCACTCGCTTGTAATATCTTCCCCGCGTAGAAACCGGTTTTTTTGTCATCCACGCCAACAAGTACCCGTCCGCCTTGGGTGTTGGCAAAAGCGACCAGCGTTTCAATGACATCTTCATTGAACTTCGGTTTAAATTCCGTATGTTGGGTTTCCTTACTATACATATTATCGTGATTGAGGTATATCTTGTTAAAATTGCTCTGTGAAAATTTTACCATCACAAAGCGTAGCTCCCCTCAATATAACAACTTTTGTAGCCTACCATATTGCTTCGCCATATAATCGTCAAAATTTGCCATCAATTTGGACAAATCCACGCATGTGTGATGATTGGAAAGCATCATGCTTGCGATTTTGCAGCAATGCTTCTGCTTTTTCCAAACATTCCCTGCTGTCCTTTTGGAGGGCTTTGTTGATTAGTTCGCGGGCGGTTTTCTTTTGTGCGGTTGTAAAATCCATATTACTATTTTTTTTATTTCGGCGCAAAGGTAACTAAAATTGTTCCACACCGCAAATTATTTCTCAAACGGATTTTTGCGCTTTTGTTTTTCGTCTTGATAATATCACCGGATTTGCTATCTTTAATTCATGTTTCTCTATTTCAGCAAATTCTATCATTTCCTTGTTAATCATCTCTTTAATTTCTTTCTCCGGGAAATGCAACATATATTCGGCAACGCCAATCGGTTTGTGAAAGTCACGTAACGCCAATTCAATATCTACCTTTCCTTTGTCGGCACAAAGAACTATACCTATTGACGGATTTTCATCTTCTTGTTTTATTTTGTCATCAAGCAAACCAAGATAATAGTTCATTTTGCCGACAAATTCCGGTTCAAATTCTCCAATTTTTAAATCAATCGCTACCAAAGAATGTATTTTTCTGTTGAAAAACAACAAATCGACAAAATAATCCTTATCGTTGTGTGTTATTCGGTATTGGTTTCCGATAAAGGTAAATCCGGAACCGAGTTCGAGGAGAAAGAATTTTATTTTTTCCACTAATCGCTGTTCCAATTCACGCTCCTTGATAGGGTGTTTCAGCCCAAGCATTTCGAGATTATAGGTCGCCTTCAGTATCTCATCAGCCTGTTCTTGCAAATGTTCGGGCAAAGTGAGCGCAAAATTGTGCATTTTAGGCTCTAAAACTTTATGACGATAAGTGTCGGCTTTGATAAAATTGAGCAAAACATCTCGTGTCAAACCCATTTCAAGAGCAGATTTGATATAAAACTCTGCCTCTTGAATTGATTTTACCTTACTCATTATCAGTATATTGTGCCGCCATGGCAAAAGTGCAACGCTGCGTTGCACTTTTTCATCAGTCAAGGCATAAAACTCGAAGAAGTTTTTCATATTCCATAAGTTGCGTGGCGAAAACCCCGTAGTGTTAGGAAATTCCTGCTGCAAATCAGTGGCAAGGCGTTTCACTACGCTACCTCCATATCCCTTTTCGAGTTTCTCCTCTGAAAGTCGCCTGCCAATATTCCAATACATCTGCATCATTGCCGAATTTAGTCTGTGAGCAACGACTATGCGCGTACCTTTGATTTCGGCAATGATTTGCCGAAGCATATCACTGTATTGATTTATATCTAATTCCTGAGTCATTTCGGAATAGGTTAATTTCTTTTCAAAATCGCTCTGTAAAAATTTTACCGTCAAAAATCCCAGCTCCCCTCAATATCGCAGCTTTTGCAGCCTCACCCAAAGCATCCAAATCCTCACCTGTCAACGCCTCATCCACATACAATCCAATTATTGCAGTAAAATAGTATGAACTTGGTAGCCCATCATACCGCTTCGCCACATATTTGTCAAAATTTGTTATCAAATTGGACAAATCTACGCATATTTGATAATTGGACAAATCGTTATGCTTGCAATTTTGCAGCAATGCTTCTGCCTTTTCTAAACATTCCCTGCTTTCGTTTTGGAGGGCTTTGTTGATTAGTTCGCGGGCAGTTTTCTTTTGTGATTTTGTAAAATCCATATTACTATTTTTTTTATTTCGGCGCAAAGGTAACTAAAATTGTTCTACTTTGCAAATTATTTTCGCAGTTATTAATTGAACTTACCTTGAACTTGCCGTGAACTTGCCGTGACAACCGTAAAATTATTTCAAAAATTTATAATCATTATCGTTATACCAAAGTCTGCAATCGCTTCTTCAAAATGGTAGTGGAATACCAATATTTTTTAATCAGAAACTCCCTTCATACTTCCGATTATTTATCTTTGCCAGAATAAACGAAGCTCCTTTTCTTATCCAATTTATTTTTCCAATGTATATGTATGGTATTTCTTTGTATGCTAAATCAGGCTCATGCCTTAGTAAATGAGTCAACCATACATTAAAAAGAATTTCGCTGACACGTCCAAACAGTCGTTTTTGGAAAGTGGATAGATTTGAAATATCTACGCGTTTTTCCAGTTCAAACAAAATATCAAAAAGCCATTGGCAATAAGAGTCAAGCAAAGATTTATCCATAATGAACATATTAAACATATAACCATATATCTGCTTCGATACCTTGTCATAATCTATTAAATAATCCGGATATTTTTCCTCAATAATCTGACGTGTGATATCTAAATGCACTTTATCGTGTGTATGAGCATAGTGTGAATATAGCGACTCAATAAGGTAAACCTGCTTTCGAGGGACAATTATCTTATATTTAGGAATCAGCGACGTTATTTCGTCCGAATTTAAAATGGATTCAAAAGGATATAACTTCCTATTTATGTATAGTGTGACAGAAAAATATCGCCTATAATGTACTAATCCTATATAATCTTCATTCACGTTTTTCCAAATCCAATACAATCCGGTCAATTCACAAAACGAGGGGTTTTTAACCGAAATATTTTCACCATCATCATCGCCCCTATACCCAATGTTTAGCTTCCCCCGTTTTCCAACATGAAGCGGCAAATATAGCTCATCATCAGGCATCAGATATTTTTTGTGCGTTGCAATATAAATTTTCATAACTATTAAATAGTAAGATTTTCTACTAAATCCAATGCCTTTTCTATCACCTGATGCATATCATAATACTTATATTCAGCCAAACGCCCTCCGAAAATTACTTTCGATTGCTGATTTGCCAAAGACTCGTATTGCTTCAAAAGAGTGCTATTTCTGTCATCATTTATTGGATAATACGGTTCTTCGCCCAACTCCCATTCTCGCGAATATTCTTTGGTTATGACCGTATCATTTTGTGTTCCAAATTCAAAATGCTTATGCTCAATTATGCGCGTGTAAGATGTTTCTTTGTCGGTATAATTAATCACGGCATTCCCCTGAAAATTAGATATGTTTTCCAACAATTCTGTTTCAAAATGGAGACTTCGATATTCTAAATAACCGTAACAATAATCAAAAAATTTATCTATTTCGCCGGTAAAAATAACCTTGTTCGCAAAATTCAGAAAATATTTTCGATTTGAAAAAAAATCTGTATCCAACCGAACCTCAATACCTTCAAGCAAGCGTTGCACCAACGCTGTATAACCTCCTATTGGAATACCCTGATACTTATCGCTAAAATAATTGTTGTCAAACGTGAACCTAACCGGGAGCCTTTTTATAATAAAGGCGGGGAGTTCTGTCGCCTTGCGCCCCCATTGCTTTTCGGTATATTCTTTTACTAAATAATCGTAAATATCTTTCCCGACCAAAGAAATTGCCTGTTCTTCCAAATTTGCAGGTTGTTTTATCCCCGAAATCTCGCGCTGTTCTTTTATTTTTGCCTCAGCCTCCTGCGGAGTAGTCACTCCCCACATTTGATAAAATGTATTCATATTAAAAGGTAAATTATACAGTTTCCCTTTGTAATTGGCAACCGGAGAATTGGTATATCTGTTAAACTCAACCAAAGAATTGACATAGTCCCACACCCCTTTATTATTTGTATGAAAGATATGGGCACCATACTTATGAACATTAATACCCTTAATGGATTCCGTATAAACATTTCCGCCAATATGCGGACGCTTGTCTATCACAAGGCAGGAATAGCCCCTCTTTGTCAACTCATGAGCAACAACAGAGCCGAAAAGTCCTGCACCTACAATCAAAAAATCTTTTTCCATAATTTGGTGATTTTATATTGAAAATAGAACTCACTTATAAGATATAACTGAACCAACCTTTTATATACTTTCCACCACAAAGGGTGCTCACTTCGCTTCAGTAAGGACTCAGTGGAAGTTATTGATTGTTCCACTCGTCGATAGAGCAGAAGAGGAGTCCGGCAAAAAAAAACTTTGCCCACAACTTCAGCAACCAATCCAATCCAAACATCGTAATCTATCATTTTCGTTTTTGGAACAGGCAATACATACGGCAATATATTTTGTCGCAAAGCCATACAAGAGCCATAATAAGTACTGCAAATGATAATGTTTTTCAAAATACCTGTTCCCGAATTATAAATATCAAAAAAGGACTCTTTTTTCACATTCAAATTTTCATCTGTAACCTTTGAATTTGTTACAACCAAATCATATTGAGACAAAAGCTCGCATACTATTTTACATTTCTCCGGCAACCAAACATCGTCCTGATCAGACAAGAAGATGTAATCTCCTGATGAATGATTTAACGCATTTTCAAAATTTCCGGTATAACCATGTCTTCCATCATTAAAAATTAGTTTTATTCTCGAATCCGGTATCTCTTTTATGACATTAATTGTCCCATCTGTGGAGCCATCATCTGATATAATCACCTCATCCTCACTTCCTATTTGAGAGAGGATAGAATCCAACTGCTCTTTTATGTATTTTTCGCCGTTGTATGTGGCGATGCAAACTGATACTTTTTTCATTTTATCCATCTGAACAACAAATTTATCGTGCAATTTTATAGTAGCATTTTATTATTATTTTTGTCTTCTTCAATCTCAAACTTGTCCTTACCAATAAAAATAATCGAAGCGAAGCGCACATCGGCGCGACCGGCAAATTCACGCGACTTTCGATATTTCTCCAATTGTGCGCGGGCATCATGCCTTGCTGAATGCAAAGCTTTTCGATCTCCCTTTTTGAGATATTTGAGTTCCCACACCCATTCGTATTTGATGTTGGGAAGTCGAGGGCTACGTTGCAAAAAAATGTCAATATAGCCGTTTTCCACTTCTTTTTCAGTGAGCGGCACGTACAATTTGCTTTGAAACAAGCCATTGAGCAGCATGATTTTGATGTACTTTTCATTGAACTGTTGCAAGTCGCGGTTCGACAAGCGGTTGAGAATATTACGGCTCACATATTCGATATAGGGGTGCAGATTGCCGTGATGCGCCAATTCCCTGACCGCAGCACTTTGTGCTCGCACATCAATTACGACATCCTCGTTCCAGTCCAGTGTCAACTGTTCCAAATACTCCCAGTAAACCGTTCTAATAGAGTAGTTTGGAATTTTTAAGATAAGAGTATCATCTTGATATTTATCCACCGTGAGCAATCCCATATAAAAAAGCAGGGATATAAAATATTTGGTGTCTTCCAATCGGTCAATCGAAAATTTGCTGATAACATCGGACACGATTCCGTTGTTTTGAACAATTTCCATCAACTTGTTGCGGTTTTCTTCGTTTTGAACCATGCGGCGCAAACGGTTGTAGTCGGTCTTCAGGTTGTCGTCAATGATGTTTTCAGGCGGTCGTCCCTCATCCAATATTTGATAAAAAAAATAGAGAATCATAGAAGGATTATAGACCCTGTTTTTCCCATCCGGATGAAAAAGGTAGCCATCATAATATGCTTCCATATCCACATTGATTAAGTTTGGGTCAACGCCCGTTTCGTCCATCAGGGCATCTACCTCCTGTTGCGTGAAACCCATCATTTCGTTATACTTTGGTTTCAGTGTGAGATTGACGGCAATGTTGAACCCGCTCGTGAGGTCGTCCAACATCACGGGTGATATGCCGGTGATGAAGATGCGGTCGATGGCGGTTTTCGTGCCCGTCTTCAGAGCCTCGTAAAAATCGCGGACAAGTCCGTTTGCGTGTACCATGTTGTGGTAAACATCTGTGCCTAATTGGGTACCCATGGCGATAAGGTCGTTGGCAAAATGGTCGTATTCGTCAATGATGACAAAAATTTTCACGTCTGCCAATTCCGCCATGTCAATAGCCTCTTGAATAGACTGAATACTCGGACTTCCCTCAGTTAACCGTTGGATGAAACTATCGGCATTGGGAAAAAGATTTCGATAAAGAGCAACAAACTGACGAACAGCCTTTTGTATTTTACCGGAAAAAGAAGCCCGAAACCTGTCTTCTCCGGACGTGTCTATTCCCGAGAAGTCGAATTTCAACACGGCGTAAGCATTCTTTTTCAGCGTAGGATGCTTGCCGATGTAAAGTCCGCCAAACAGTTTTTCAAAATTCGCTGTTCGATTCAGGTCATAGTAATGCTCAAGCAAGGAGAAGAACAAACTTTTGCCGAATTTGCGCGGGCGGATGAAAAACTGATACTTATTAGCCTCATTTTCAAGTTGCTCAACAAACCGTGTCTTATCCACATAAGCATAATTCTCGGTCATAATGCTCTCAAAATTGGAGTTGCCGTAAGGCAACCGCTTCACTGGTTTTGTTTCCATAATTTTTTGTTAATTTGCTGCAAAGATACAATTTATTTTGTCATACAATAATAACCCATTTTGACATATTTGATGTTGCCTCTCTTAAACGGCAACAGCCTTCTTCTATTTTTCCGTCATTATTATGTAGCGATACAAACTGATATCATAACTTTTTATTACAAATTAAACTAATATCAAAATAAGCAATACATCTGCCCTGCATACCCACTAACTTGCTCAAATACAACAAGTTAAGAAAAAATGAATGATGCTCAATAAAACAAAGGATGGACGGCGAATAACGGAAATTAGTACCCAGATAGTATTTTAACTTTGAAATAAAACACACTGTTTTGAAATTTTCAAATCCATTTTGTTCTAAAATAGGTATGATTTCAGAATACGTAGATTCATTGATATGAGTACCCTGTGCCATAGTTTTACCTGTATTGGAGTAATCAATAATTCTAGTAACATCCCACGGACCAAAAAGACGATTGGGCGCATTAAAAATAAAAACGCCATCGTCTTTCATTGCATTCCTTACCGATGATAAATGAAAAGACATATCTGCCGGGGCAATATGTTCCAACACATGATTTGAAAACACAACATCAAATTGTTCATTCAAATCAAAATCTACAACATTCCCCATTTTAAATTCTATATTGGATTGATTATGAGGAAGATGCGGAATTGAAACGTCCATACCGACCAATTTTTTATGAGGCAGGTTTGCCGCGATGCTTGTGAGGAATAACCCTTCGCCGCAACCAACGTCCAACACGCTTTTGTCTTTCAACTCTTTTTTGAATAGACGCACCAACCTGTCATAGCTGCGGGAATTGCTGTTACTTTTACCGTACAGCGGATGAACGGCATTGTACACGTCCGCGTACAACTGTTGCCGTTTATCGAACGACTCTTCGGCTAAAATTTTCTTATGAAATACGCTTTCTATTTCATAAGCTTTTACCAAATTTTCACAATTTGCTCCCCTTGATTGTGAGTACTTTTTCAAATCGGGAAATTTACTGTTTATACCTGTCATTTTATTTTATGTTTAGAAGTTACAATTGTTTTTTTAGTTCGCTGGCAATGGACGCTAACGATAATTTACTTTGCAAATGTTTTATGGCGTTTACCATATCGGGATATTCATCAATGAATTTGTTTTGCAACAATTTTTTTATTTCTTTTGCCATATCCGAAATAGAATCGCATACTTTCCCGCATTTGGGGAATGCGTCGACATAATAATTTATATAATCACTGTTTAAGGATAAAAAAGGTTTTTCGTGCTTTAGCGTGTCAAAAAACGTACCCGATGCTACGGCTTTGCCCATTGAGCTATCTCTTAATTGCAGCGAAAATGCAAGTTTTTTAATTTCTTCTTCAAAAATACTCGGCTCCAAGATTTCGGTACCGTACTCTACTAATTTGTTATCTAAGTGCCACAAAGTATTGCTCAATTTCCCCACCAATTTTATTTTTAATTTTCCGCTTTCTATCTCTTCTTTTAATAATGTTGCCAATTCAAAAAGATAATGCGTGCCTTTACTTTTGCTGCCTGAACCAATCTGCCCGATAACTAATGGGTTAAAATTTGAAACCATAATATGGTCGTTGTCTTCAAAATCATAAGGATGATCTATCACTATCAACTTTGACGTGTCGGCGAACAGATGATGTACATTTTTTAAGATGGGTTCTCCCAAAATAATATATTGTACATTGGATTTTTTCAATAAATGCTTCACCAAAGAATAATACCGTCTATTCCTGTCAAAATGTATATTCTCCATAAATACATCCAATTCTCCGTGCTGACATACATACACCCTACGCTGAAAAACATTGCTCAAAATCCATATCACATACTGCGCAAACGGATATGCCAATGCAAAAAACAAAAAATCTTCTTTTTTTGAACATAAAAATATTTTCAGAACATACCAGCAACTCAATATATCTCGAATTGGAGTTTTTATCCCTCCCCAAATATTTTTATGAAGCAATTTAAGCGGATGAAATTTTATCTGATGAAATTTCATCCGCTCTTTGCATATTGCACAATGCTCTTTTTCTGCATAAAAATCAACCCCTGCGTGATTTTCAAGTGCCAACATAATTACTTTCAAAAAAGCAATATTAAACTCCGTATGTATCGCAGAAGTAGCGATTAAATCACAATATTTTATTCTCATTTTATTATTTTGTAAGAATGTGTATCAAAAACTTCTTCTCTATAGTCGTAATTATCTATTCCCCAAAGCAAATTATCATATTTGTAGAAGACATTGTTGCACCCCACAATGGTTTTTAGCATACAAAACAATAGTAGTACAAACAAGATAATAAACATTTTTATGAAAGTTTAGTTTCCAAATGCTTCTTCAATGGTAGCATCAAGGGCTTTTGAAAAAATATTCAACTCCTCTTCGTATGAATGTGTCCCAAATAAAACATTCTCATAGTCCCACAAAATGTTACTACACCCTGAAAATAATTTTAAAATACCATATAATAACAGCAAAAAAATAAAAATTGCTTTATTTGCAATTCTCTTAAAAATAGAAAAGAATTCCGGATACAAAATCCAATACGAAAAAATGAACAATACAGTAAACCTATCTGTAAAAATAGCGGCTTCTGAAAAAAAAGAAAACATAACAAAATAAACCAAGAAAGAATTTAAAAATATCTTCCCATACATTATATTATTTCTTACTATTTTTTTATAATTCCAAAAGAGCAGTACATATGTAAA
>NZ_BBRU01000211.1:0-651 GCF_001431085.1 Candidatus Symbiothrix dinenymphae | reverse complement strand
GTTTCCTCCATTTTGCCCACTAAATAATCGGCTACTGCGGTGGGGGTTTTTGGCGCGGTGGTTGGAAATGAAGTCCAGCACGGTGTCGTCGCGCTCGTGCCCGATGCCGGTGATGATTGGCAACGGAAATTGGGCGCAGTTGGCAGCCAATTCGTAACTGTCGAACGAAGCTAAATCGGAGGTTGCACCGCCGCCCCGAATAATCACAACGGCATCAAACGCCTCAATATGTGCATAAATGCGGTTCAGGGCTTCGATGACGGACGGTGCCGTTTGCTCGCCCTGCATCACCGCCGAAAAAACGACCGGATAAAACACAAAACCCCGTTGATTATTGAGCAGATGATTCATAAAATCTTCATAACCGGCTGCCGTTTTGGACGTTATGACGGCGATACGCTGCGGCAAGGCGGGCATCGGAAGTTCCTTGTTGAGCGTCAAAATACCTTCCTGCTGCAGTTGGGCGATGATTTGTCGGCGGCGTTGCTGCATATCGCCCAGCGTGTAACTTGGGTCTATCTCGCAAACGCTTAATCCATAGCCATATAGCGGGTGCATATCCCCCGACACGCGCACCAGCCCTTTCAGTCCGGACGTAAACGCCTGCCCCGTTTGCGCCCCAAAATAAGGCTTCAATGTATTAAACGTATT
>NZ_BBRU01000210.1:0-652 GCF_001431085.1 Candidatus Symbiothrix dinenymphae | reverse complement strand
GAGCCTATCCCGGCAGCTGCGCATAAAATAGTCGTCTTTTTTGAAAACAACGACAGAACTTCCGCATTTAATTTATTGATTGACAAAACCTTATGCACATTCGGCGATAGATAACTGTGAAGCGTTTCGAGTGTTAGCTGATTCTGAGCATTCAAATGGGAGTATTTGCGATTGGGAATAAATGCCGAAGAGAGCGGCGCAACAGCGGTTACAACACGCACTTGCCCTGCTAATTTCTCCGCATAGTCGTTTACCACATCGGCAAACGGTTTTGTTTTGCTTGGGGTGCCGCCGCTAATGGGAAATGCTGCACCATTTAAAATTAGCATATCGTTCTGAAAATAACCGTTTATATTGTCATAGACGATGATTTTCTCTGTTGTTTTGTTTTCTTTCGGGCTGTCGGTTGTCGGCAAGTCGTCGGTATCGCCGACATCATCGGCATCGTCAATATCTTCCTGTTTGTCATTATCGGGTTCAGTTTGGACGATGGATTGGGCGATGGGTTGGACGATTTTTTCACCGCTATTCGCCTGTAAGCCTTTGTAATAGTTGATTTCATCTGCCATGTCTATAAATCGTTCGCGTAGCGGGAAGTGGTCGTCGATGTAATTGTCGATACTGTCTGTCAGATGCCCTTGAATGTAATTTT
>NZ_BBRU01000209.1:0-655 GCF_001431085.1 Candidatus Symbiothrix dinenymphae | reverse complement strand
TACTACTTTGTAGTTTATTCAACAACGGACTATAAGTATAGTTTTGATAGCAAGGCAAAATATCAAAAAGATTTGCCAATTTCAAAATATTATATGTACCTTTGCTGCATAAATTAGAAAGATATGGATACAGACTATTTATCAAGAAACACTTATGATGCAGTGATTACCACAGCAGAGCGGTTTAATCACGATTTGACATTGCCGTTTGGTGTGTTGGCGTATGATTGCCAGTCGGAGGAGGAATATCTGGAGGAGGCGGAAGGTTTGGTTGATTATTGGCTACACTATGATGATAAGGATGAACTTATGGACGATATTTTTTTCGGAGAAACTGTTGATGAAAAGCAGTTTATGACGGTTTTGAACAAAATCAAAGATAATATCAAAAAAGTGCGAGAGATTCCTGAAGCAAAAAGAAAATATGATTTTTGAAACACCAACATCAAGTTTAAAAACATCTTTCGCCCCAATCTCAAATTCAGACACAACAATTCTGATATTAGGCTCACTCCCCGGCGACAAATCGCTGGAACTTGGCGAATATTATGGGCATCCGAGCAACCGGTTTTGGAAAGTTATGGCGCACATCACCGGGGATGAGCAGCCTCTCACTTATGCGGATAAAAAGCAGTTGCTCCTGAAATCACACATT
>NZ_BBRU01000208.1:0-656 GCF_001431085.1 Candidatus Symbiothrix dinenymphae | reverse complement strand
CCCATACCCATTCGTATTTTATGTCGGGAAGTCGGGGACTGCGCTGCAAAAAAATGTCGATGTAGCCGTTTTCTACTTCTTTTTCGGTGAGCGGCACGTACAATTTGCTTTGAAACAAGCCGTTAAGCAGCATGATTTTGATGTGTTTTTCATTGAAGTGTTGCAAATCGCGGTTCGACAAGCGGCTGAAAATGTTTTGACTTACATATTCGATATAGGGGTGCAGATTACCGTGATGCGCCAATTCCCTGACTGCAGCACTTTGTGCTCGCACATCAATTACAACATCCTCGTTCCAGTCCAGAGTCAACTGTTCCAAATACTCCCAATAAACCGTTCTAATAGAGTAGTTTGGAATTTTTAAGGTAAGAGTATCATCTTGATATTTATCCACCGTGAGCAATCCCATATAAAAAAGCAGTGATATAAAATAATTGGTGTCTTCCAATCGGTCAATTGAAAATTTGCTGATGACATCGGACACGATTCCATTGTTTTGAACAATTTCTATCAATGTGTTGCGGTTTTCCTCATTTTGAACCATGCGGCGCAAACGGTTGTAATCCGTTTTCAGGTTGTCGTCAATGATGTTTTCAGGAGTTTTCTTAAACGTTAATATCTGATTGAATATATAAAGTACCATAGACGGATTATAT
>NZ_BBRU01000207.1:0-658 GCF_001431085.1 Candidatus Symbiothrix dinenymphae | reverse complement strand
GTCTTACGAAGAAGAACTGCTACGCATCGAACGGGAAATGCTATCAAAAAAGCAATTGCTTTACCAAAAAGGTTCAAACGAATACGTCAAGTATGAGGAAGAAATAGAAAAGGTAACCCTTGATGCCAAACAAAAAGCCGAGAAAATAGAATTGGACCGGCAGGCAAAAATAAAAGCCCTCATTGCAAAATACAACAAAGAAGCCGCTAAAACAGAAGCTCAAAAAAAGGCTGAAGAATTGAAAACCCTGAACGATTTATTTACTGAAGAATTGCGGACAACGGAGCAATACTATATTCTCAAACAAGCAATAGAAGACAAATACGACCCCGAAAAGAAAAAGAACAAGGAAGCCGCCGAGCAATTAGTCAAAGACAACCCAAACCAAACTCACAAAAAGAAAGACCTGAAAAGTTTGCTCGATGACGACAAACTCAGTTCCGGCGCAAAGGACACACTTATAAACGATTCGGAAGCCGCCGAACTTAAACAATTAGATGCGCTTCAATCGTTGCACAATGCCGAGATTGACGAGATACTCAATTACGAAGAACTCCGCACAGCGATTGCCCAAAAATACAACGACCTCAGGGAAACCAACGACAAAGAGTCGTTTGCCCGAAAAATGCAACTCACCCAATTTGCGCTGGAGCAAATC
>NZ_BBRU01000206.1:0-660 GCF_001431085.1 Candidatus Symbiothrix dinenymphae | reverse complement strand
ACGCGTGCTTGCCCATGGTCATGGCGGTGGCAGCGATAATCGCGTGTGTATGGTCGGCAGTAGCCACGATGACGGCATCGATGCTTTTGCCCATTTCGTCATACATCTTGCGCCAGTCTTTGTACTGCTTCGCGTTGGGATTTTCTTTGAACACGCCGGCAGCGTATTTCCAATCCACATCGCACAGGGCTACGATATTTTCCGTACCCTTCACCGCTTTGATGTTCGCGTTGCCCATACCGCCGATACCAATAGCAGCGATATTAAGTTTATCACTTGGAGCTGTCGCTCCACTAATGTTTTTGCCCATCACGAAACTCGGAAGAATCGTCAATCCGGCGGCAGCTAAACTGCCTTTTTGAAGGAAGTCCCTTCTTGACATTGAATCTGACATAATACTTAATTTAACTTTTAATTTATTTTTTAGCAATGCCCATCATCTGTGCGAACGGAATGGAGTGGGAGTCTGAACCGGAATCTTGAAAAAAAGATGAACCCTGATAAAAAAATCAAGGTTCATCTTCATAAATCTCACTCCAAAATCTTAATGCGGATATTCCGATACCACACATCACCGCCATGGTCTTGCAAGCCGATGTAGCCTTCGTGGTTGGCTCCGCCCAAGTTGTTCAGCAGTTCAAAAGCGAGCGGCCATTTTGC
>NZ_BBRU01000205.1:0-660 GCF_001431085.1 Candidatus Symbiothrix dinenymphae | reverse complement strand
GGTGGCCGTGTTCTACGCCCTGGTCTGCGGCAAGTGGGTGTACCGCACGCTGCAGTGGTCGGCGCTGCCGGGCATTGCGGCACGCTCGGCCATGCTGACGGCCTCGGTGCTGCTGGTGATGGCGACTTCGGCCGCCTTTGCCTGGGTGCTGACGGTGGAGGGCATTCCGCAGTACCTGTCCGAGCTGATCGTGAGCTGGGAGCTGTCGCCCACCCTGTTCCTGATCGCGGTGAACATCCTGCTGCTGGTGTTCGGCATCTTCATGGAGCCGCTGCCCGGCGTGATGATCCTGGTGCCCATCCTGGCGCCCATTGCGTTCAGCCTGGGCATCGATCCCACGCACTTCGCCATGGTGGTGATCGTGAACCTGACGCTGGGCATGATCACGCCGCCCGTGGGCGGGCTGCTGTTCGTGACCTCGGTGGCCACACGCGTGTCCATCACCGATCTCACACGCGAGATGCCGCTGTTCCTGCTGGCCCACTTCGTGGTGCTGTGCCTGCTGACCTTCATCCCCGCGCTGTCCACCTGGTTGCCGCATACGCTGGGCTTCCAGTGACGACAAGGGCCTCTTGAAGAGGCCCTTTTTTTCGGATTCAGAACAGCAGGCCGGCCATGCGCTGGGCCGTTTCCTTCAGGTGCGGCAGGCCCTCCAGCGCC
>NZ_BBRU01000204.1:0-662 GCF_001431085.1 Candidatus Symbiothrix dinenymphae | reverse complement strand
GTGCAGGAGTATGTAGAGCAGCGCGTGCATTTGGCAAGGGGCTGGACATGGGTGTCGTTGAACACCCTGCCGGTAGGCAACGACACTCTGGTGGCGTCCGTCTTTGCACCGGTGAAGGCGCAAACGCTGCAGGCAAAGGACCGCCATTATATAGTCCGCCCCACCGCCACAGGCTGGACAGGCAACATGGATGGCGTAGGAGCCGGCAGGATGTACAAGCTGCAGATGACAGAATCCACCACATTGCCCGTCAACGGCAGAAAAATAGAGCCTGACAATGTGCCTATAACCGTGCACAGCGGCTGGACATGGCTTGCCTACACACCAAATTTCAATATGTCGCTGAACGAAGCCTTGGCAGATTTGCAACCAATGGAAGAGGATGTAATCAAGAGCCAAAGCGGTTTTGCAACGTATATAAACGGAGGTTGGCTGGGCAGCATGGAGAATATGGAAGCCGGCACAGGCTATCTCTATCGGTCGAAAGCAGGTGTTGGAAAGACATTCTACTATCCGGCAAATCCGTCTTCTACCGTCCATGTATCGGCAACAGCGGCTGCAACCGCAGCTGCGACCGCAACCGCCGCAACGGCGGCGACCGCAACCGTCGAGCCGACACATTGGAAGCCTGTCAGCGTAGCGCAATATTCCGGCAACATGAG
>NZ_BBRU01000203.1:0-662 GCF_001431085.1 Candidatus Symbiothrix dinenymphae | reverse complement strand
CTGACTTCGATGCCCATGGCTTCGAGGTTTTTCTTGATGTTGGCTTTGCCGGAGGTTTTTCCCAGCGCATATTCACGTGCGCGACCGAAGCGTTCGGGCAGTAAGTCGTTGTAATACAGGTTGTTCTTGTTGTCACCATCGGCGTGAATGCCTGCACATTGGGTGAAAACGCTTTCGCCGATGACCGGCTTGTTGTTGGGGATGCGCACGCCCGAATAGGACTCCACAATGCGGCTGACGGTGTTCAGTTGCTCCTCGGCAATGTTCGTTTTTAACTCCATCTGGTCGTGCAGCATGGCAATGACACTTGCCAGAGGTGCATTGCCCGCCCGTTCGCCAAGCCCGTTGACAGTGGTGTGAATACCCTGAACGCCCGCATGAACGGCTGCAAAAACATTGCCAACGGCTAAATCGTAGTCGTTGTGCGCGTGATAATCGAAATGCAGCCGGGGATATTTCGCAAGCATTTGTCGGCAAAATTCGCCCGTGCTGATGGGGTTCAAAATGCCCAGCGTGTCGGGAAGCATGAAGCGTTTGATGTTCGTATCGCGCAGATTATCAATGAGATAGAAGACGTATTCGGGCGAGTTCAGCATCCCGTTTGACCAGTCTTCCAGATAGATGTTGATAGCGATACCGCGTTGTGCGGCGGTTTTCAAAAC
>NZ_BBRU01000202.1:0-662 GCF_001431085.1 Candidatus Symbiothrix dinenymphae | reverse complement strand
CCCAAAAGCGGTACTGTGACCAATGATGTAGCCACCGCGGTGAAGGAAGTGAAACAAGGTAAAATCAACTTCAAAGTGGATAAAACCGGAATTGTTCACGTTTCCATCGGTAAAGTTTCATTCACGCCGGAGCAAATTCGCGAAAATGCCAAAGACTTCATTGCAACTATCAACAGGATGAAACCATCTGCGGCAAAGGGTGTTTACATGAAGAGTCTTTATCTTTCGAGTACAATGAGTCCGGGTATCAAGATTGATATCAAATCGGTTGACGAAAATTTAAATTGATTAAAAGAAGATGAAAAAGGAAGATAAATCAACCGTAATCGCACAAATTGCGACCACAGTAGCACAGTACACAAACTTCTATCTCACTGACTTGACGGCACTTAATGCTGCCAACACCGGTGCGTTGAGAAGACGGTGTACCAAGGAGGACATTAAACTGGTGATGGTCAAAAACACCTTGTTTAAGAAAGCCCTTGACCAATTGGAAACAGACTTCTCCCAATTGAACCCGGCTTTGACAGGCAACACGGCAATCATGTTTTCGAACAATGCCAACAGCCCTGCAAAGCTCATCAAAGCATTCACGCAATCGGCAGGAACGGAATTTCCGAAGTTGAAAGCGGCGTATGTGCAAGAGGGGTTCTATCTCGGAG
>NZ_BBRU01000201.1:0-10196 GCF_001431085.1 Candidatus Symbiothrix dinenymphae | reverse complement strand
TTCGGCTCACAGGCACGCGGCGATGAGCGTCCGGAATCGGATTGGGATTTGCTCGTGCTTTTGGATAAGCCTAAACGTGAAGTGAAAGATTATGACATTTATGGTTACCCTTTCACAGATTTAGGGTTTAGAGTTTAGAATTTAAATATTTGTTTAAGATGAAAAAGGTTTTTTCTTTTCTTTTTGTTGTGATGTTGGGAGGGGCTGCGGTGCAGGCTCAAGCTCAGGGGCGGGCAATAGTGCCGCAAAGTGATGCGATGGACAAAAAAGGGGTGTCCGAAAAGTTGCTGGTGCCAAATAGGGTGCCGGTTAGTGGTAACCGGCCGGCGAGGTCTACCCTTCGAGCGGGTGCCTCTACGGATTTGGGCGATGGATTCTACTTGTTGGATGCGGCCACCGACCCGAGAAGCACGGTGGTGGCGTATAAAGTCAGTAGCTCCCAATTGCCGAATCTGATTAAAGCAGACTTTGAATATGAGCCTGAAATGCAGACTGTTTCTAAAGCTGTATATGCCAAATTTCAGGACGATTTTGATTTCCTGTTTTTTGTGTTAGACACGGTTAATACGCCAAGTATCATTAGCACATTAGGCTTTTACGGAGTAAACCATCAGGTGAGCAATAGTGTTAAAGGCATTGGAAGGACTGTTTATTCCAATGCAGCAACGTGGGGGTCTGCCGGCAAGTTGCAATCGGTCATGTATTTTCCTATGTACGATGCCATCTTGCGGGGACCAACTTTGCATGAGTTGGTTCATAATTGGGCCGCCTTTATTTGTCCAACGTTTGATGTGACAGGCAAGAGCTATATCGGACACTGGGGTGTTAGCAATGCAGGTGGTCAATTAGGTGGCTTCAAATATGTGAGAATAATCGAGGAAAATAGCGGAGGAGTAGCGGGTAAAACAAAATATCAGGCAAGCATGAAGAGTGATTTTTTCCGGAGGATTTGGAGAAAATGCCAATGGAGGTAACAGTTTGGTATATAGCGACATCGAACTCTATATAATGGGGTTGAAATCGGCAAAGGAACTCAGAGATGCTAACTTCCGTTTGGATGTTTATACGGGCAATAGTTACGAAGAATCCGGAGAATTTTCGTTTGGAAAGGGCTATTTTTATTCCACCGGCGTAACCTCCTACACTATTGACAACCTTATCGCATTGAGCGGAGTCCGTGAGCCTGATGCCGCCGCTTCGCAAAAAAACTTTAAAGTATTAACGGTGATACTTTCCCCTGCTGAAACGCCTCAGCACTACGCAGACATTGTGAAATCTGTATCATGGTTTACGGGGGGAATGAATGACAATAGTTATCCCGGATGGTCCGTTTTCAATTTTGCACAGGCAACAAATGGCGCAGGCACAATGGAAGCCGCAGGGATAAAGAATAGCCTGAAATCACCCCCGGCAGCCATAGAATCCTTGCCCGCAGGGTCGTGGCGAGCCGCGGGCTTACAAGTGCAACCCAACCCCACCACGGGCATGGTTTATATCAACAATGCCGATGGTGCAGAGGTGAAGTTGTATAACCTCTCCGGTGAATTGCTACTCCTCACTACCGAAGATCACATTGATTTATCAAGCTATCCCAATGGCGTTTATCTGTTGCAAGCAGGTGATGAAACGGTGAAGGTGGTTAAAAAATAAACTGTTATGCAAGTGAGCAAAATACGGTTTTTCCTTCCGCTCTTTGTGTTGAGCCTGCTGATGGTACCTCAGCAGGCACTCGCAGCTTCTACGAATGGCAACCTCAAAGAAAAAAACGTGCTTGCAGGTGGTTTTCAGCGCGAATATCTGATTTATACACCCAATAATCCGCAATACAGTCAGCCAAGCGGCATCCTTGTGTGCCTGCATGGGTTAAATAGCACGATGAACGATTTTTTCGATACTTATAATGTGTCCAAAATGGCTGATGCGATGAATTTCATCGTTTTAGCACCTCAAGCACTGCCGGAACAAAGTGCGACGGTGATTAACACGGCAAGTTTGGTAAGTCTATTCATGCCGAGCGAGTTTTCATTGGATGCTGTTTGGGGGTGTGGGTTGAAAGTTAAGGTGAATTTTTTTTGGTGCCACACTGTTTGAGGCTACCTTGAATAGCAATGTGGATGATACAGAGTTTATCAATTCGCTGATAAACAGCACTTTGAAAACCTATCCTGCCGCAGCTGGCAATGTGTTTATGTTAGGAACATCGATGGGCGGCTATATGTCGTATCAATTTGCTGTGGCGCACGGGGAAAAACTGTCGGGATTGATTTCGCTCGCCGGCTCCATGGGGCTGAGTATCAACCCGGCAGGGAGTAAGGCGAAAGTGCCGATTTGCGATTTTCACAGCACTACGGACGCGGTAGTGCCCTATTCCGGTGCTATGGAGCAGGTGGGGGCGACCATCTATTTAGCCAAGCCGAAATCGGAAGTCATCCAATATTGGGTAGCAAACAACGCCGCCGGTGCTCCGGTCAGCGAAAACGTGCATAATTATTCCTCCAACAACGGCGTTACGGTGGAGAAAACCACCTATCCGTCAGCCAAATACGAAGTCATCCACTACAAAATGACCGGAGCCGAGCATAGCCGTTTTCTCCGAAAAGAGTCCGGCGATTGCATGGACCATATCGAAGAAATAACCAAATTCATCGCAGCTCATGCCGCATCCAACCCAACCGGAATAGACATCCCAACAGAGCAGCCGGAGCTGTTTTATCCCAATCCTGTCCGCGATGTAGTGTATTTTGCCGCAGAAGCCGGAAATGTTACCATTTACGATTTGACCGGAAAAGTAGTTTTATCCAAGTCGTTCTGTTTGAGGCAATTGGATGTGTCATCGTTACCCTCCGGTGTTTATGTGATGTCTATCCAATCGGGCAGAATTGTTCGCACGAGTAAGTTGGTTAAACGTTAAAAATCATTAAAACTTGTTGTTATGAAACATTTATTTTTTGTAGCAATGACTGCGACATTGATTTTTACGATATTTCCTCCATGCGTTGGAGCCATGCCAAAAACTGAGCCTGCGGATGGAACGACACAAGCCGATTCTACGCGGCGGGTGACGCGCAAAGCGATTAAGCCGAAACGTAAATTGCCCAAAATCACTTTGACGGCTGATTTGGGTTACGGATGGCGAGATGCCAAAATAAATGCGGAGTTGAATGCTTACGAGAAAGCGTATTATGAAAATTTGATGTTGGGATTGGTGGTAGATGCCTCAGTCCACTATTATTTGAACGATTACTATGGGGTAGGATTGATTTATGCCGCACATCATGCCAATCACAGCCAATATAGCTCTCTGCAATATGGGGACGGAAGCAGTGAAACCGGCATTTGGAAAACCAACAACGCAATCCGGTTTATCGGTCCGGCTTTTTTATTGCGGATGCCTGTCGGTCGTCAAAAATGGCTGCTTGAGGCGAGTATCGGATTAGGCTATGCAGGCTATTCTTCAAAGGAAACATTTGAGAACCAAAGCGCAAACATGTATGGCTCCACCTTGGGAGGTCGTCTGACGCTCGGTGCGGAGTACAAAGTGGATGCGCATTGGGCGATAGGTGCCCGACTTTCTGAAGTGGTGGGAGCAGCAACCAGCCGAACAAAAGCAACCGACGGCTACAAAAAATCGCTTCCGGCAAGTACCAATGAGAGAATCGGATTAGGGCAATTTCAGTTGCTGGCAGGTGTGCGTTATTATTTCAAATGAGAGTCCATTTAAATTTGGAAATTTAAAATATTGTTTTTATCTTTGTAGCCGAAAATTGAGCAAAAATTGGCATTCAATATAAATGTTTAAATTATAAAGTCATGAAAAAGAGTACATTATTTTTTATCTTGGTTTGCGGCTGTCAGACAGCCGCGTATTCGCAAAGTTGGACATCTGGCACAGGTGTATTGTACAGCAATCCTGCTGCAATAGATGTAGGTATTGGCACGTCGGCTCCAAAAGCTAAATTGGATGTGAATGGCAGTGTTTACGTTCCATCGGGGCAGTCCTATTGGATTGGTTCTAATTCAGATGCAGGCAACAGATTAAAATTGCATCATTCCGGGAATGCCTACATTGATTTTGCGCCCAATCTGTATTTTAGGGCAGGCACGCAAGATGCCGTCACCTTTCTCCAAAATGGCAATGTGGGTATTGGTGTTACAACCCCAACGAGCAAGTTACAGGTTGGTGGCAATGTCGCTGTGAGTGGCACTATCGCTACAGGAAGTGCCACGATTACAGGCAACGCCGCTGTTAGTGAAACTATCTCGGCGAAAAATGCCACGATTGCCGAAAATGCGGCTGTTGGTGGCACTGTTTCTGCGGCTGATGCAACGATTGCCGGTACTGTTTCGGCAAAAAATGCAACGATTGATGGCAACGCGGCTGTTACAGGCACTGTTTCGGCGAAAAATGCAACGATTGCCGAAAACGCGACTGTTGGTGGCACTGTTTCGGCGGCAAATGCAACGGTTAACGGTACTGTTTCGGCGAAAAATGCAACAATTGATGGCAATGCGGCTGTTAGTGGCACGGTTTCTGCGAAAAATGCAACAATTGATGGCAATGCGGCTGTTAGTGGCACGGTTTCTGCGAAAAATGCAACGATTGCCGAAAACGCGGCTGTTACAGGCACTGTTTCGGCGGCAAAAGCAACGGTTGGCGAAGTAGCCGTTAGTGGAGCTATTTCTGCGGCTAATGCAGCGATTTCCGGCAATGCGACTGTTACCGGCACTATTTCGGCGGCAAATGCTACAGTTAACGGCACTGTGTCTGCGAAAAATGCAACGATTGATGGCAATGCGGCTGTTACAGGTACTGTTTCGGCGAAAAATGCAACGATTGCCGAAAACGCGACTGTTGGTGGCTCTGTTTCGGCGAAAAATGCAACGATTGCCGAAAACGCGACTGTTGGTGGCTCTATTTCTGCGGCAAATGCAACAATTTCCGGCAATGCGGCTGTTAGTGAAACTATTTCTGCGAAAAATGCCACGATTTCCGGCAATGCGGCTGTTAGTGAAACTATTTCTGCGAAAAATGCTGCGATTTCCGGCAACACGGCTGTTACCGGCTCTATTTCTGCGGCAAGTGCCGCAATTTCCGGAAATGCAACTATTGGAGAAACTATTTCTGCGAAAAATGCTGCGATTACCGGCAACGCGGCTGTTACCGACACTATTTCTGCGGCAAGTGCCACAATTTCCGGCAATGCAACTATTAGAGAAACTATTTCTGCGAAAAATGCAGCAATTACCGGCAATGCAGCTGTGAGTGGCACTATTTCGGCGGCAAATGCCACGGTTACCGGCAATGTGGGTATTGGTGTTACTCATCCGACTGCCAAATTGGATGTCGATGGTACTGTTCGTGCCAAGGAAGTGAAAATCATCGTTGCCGGTGCGGATTTTGTTTTCGACGAGGATTATCCATTACAGCCACTGTCGGAAGTAAGCGATTTCATTAAAGAGAATAAGCATTTGCCGGAAATTCCCTCTGCCTTGGAGATGCAATCCGGTGAAGGGATGGGTGTGGGCGAAATGCAAGTGAAACTGCTGCAAAAGATTGAAGAACTCACGCTCCATGCTATTCAGCAGCAGAAAATGATTGAGGCATTGACATCTAAAATTGAAAAATTAGAAACTAATAAACAGTAGAGCCATGAAAAAATCATTCGTTTTTTGTTTGCTGTTAATGACAGGAATTGTCGGTGTTTTCGGAGACGAAAATGTGTTGGAATCCATCCGTTTTGGTTATGATGCTGCCGGCAACAGGGTTTCCCGTTCGGTGGTTTACGATGACTCTCCTCTAAGAAGTGCTAATGACACCACGTTTTATTCTGAAATGCTTGCGGAAATGGTCATCAAAATTTATCCTAATCCAACGGAAGGGCTGTTGCAAGTGAGTATTGAAAATATGAAGGAGGGCACAACGGCTCAAATTGCGCTCTATAATTTGCAAGGCAATTTGATTACCACTCAAAAAGGCATTCGGGATGTTGCCAATTTGAATATCACCAGTCAGCCGGCAGGGGTTTATCTGTTGCACATCATTGCGGGGACGGAGCACACAAAATGGAAAATCATTAAAAAGTAGCTGCCATGAAAAAGATATACATCAAATTTTGGATAGTCCTTACAGGTATTTTTTGCGTCCCTCCCTCAGTATTTTCGCAAACGATAGAGGAAGCGCGAGAGTGGACTTTCGCAGCCCCTGTGAGTGGCAATAAAACTTATGTGGCGTTGGATTCTATCACTCTGAAGCCCGGATTCAGTTATACGGCGACATCCGGAAATTCGTTTATTGGTCGAATAGACCAAACGTTGTTGTTTCCGCCAACGGGGAATACGTACGCCAGACCGGATGGCACAATAAGAAGCAGCTCAACAGAGGGAGCTATGGTGGGCAATCTGTCCGGTACGTTGGATGTTAGTCCAAGTGGTGCGGCAACTTATAGTGTGCCGATAGAAGTTCCTGCGGGCATTCAAGGTCTGCAACCGAGTATTTCTTTAGTGTACAATAGTCAAGTCGGCAACGGATTGGTGGGTTGGGGGTGTAATTTGTCAGGAATATCCGTCATCACTCGCGGGACAAGAGACATCTATCACGATGGGGCAGCCGGGGGATTGACCCATTTTATAGGTGATGCCTATTATTTGGACGGACAAAGGCTACTTCTTCATGCTTCGGCGGGACCTGTAGGAGACGAAGGGGCTTTGTATTTTCCTGAATCTGACCCTTTTACACTTGTGATTGTGCATGGAACATATACCACTACTATTGCTGACACATGGTTTGAAGTGGTAACCAAAGACGGAAAGGTATACTATTATGGCCGCACAACCGGTGCCCGTCAAAGTTATACTGCAGGGCGTTCTACTCCCAGAATCAACGCATGGTATTTAGATTATGTAGAGGATGCTTTTGGTAACTATATGAATTACACTTATCACAAGGATAATTATTTTGTGCGCCCAAACACTATCACTTATGGAAAAAACAAAAACGAAACCACGCCATCGGAAAATACAGTTTCTTTCAACTATACTTCTCGCTCTGATAAAGTGCCTTTCGTAATGGAAGGTGTCAAAGGGTCTATGTCCTATCGTTTGTCCGGCATCACGTCTAAAACGGGGAGCACTACTTATCGGGAATATGTCTTTGAATATGCTGAAACTGACAATTTTTCGCGTTTGAAAACTATAACAGAAAAGAATGGTGCGGGAGAACATTTTAATCCAATCATATTGAGTTGGGATGTTCTGCCGGCGTTTTCACAAACGGCTTCTTCTCTAACATTCAATACCGGCTCAGTAAGCACATCTGCCGGTTATGGAGCGCAAAGTTTCTTTGCGGCTGACATGAACGGAAACGGGTTGTCTGATTTGGTTGGAACATATATGAGTGGAAGTTCCAAGTATGCCATTGTATATAAGGCATCTCTTAGTTCCGGAAATGTGCAGTTTTCTCCGACAACAATTTATAACTGTGGAGAGCATTCTGTTAGCTTGCTGCCGCTGGATTTTAACGGCGATGGCATTAACGAATTGGTATCGCCCGAACTTGTCGGTAACACTCTTAAATTTAACTTTGTTAATAGTAATTCAAAACTCTTTTCAACCACTTTGATAAGTGGAGAAGTACCTGAATTTGCGATTGCTGATATGAACAACGATGGTAGAGTTGATATTATTTTTATAGATAAAGGTCAAAGTTCAAATAGATATCCATGTTACATTATCGGTCACAATCAAGACTCAGATGCAGCCATATATAAAGCTTCGTTTAATCTTACACTGCCTTCCAAACCTGAAAAATTGTTTGTTGCCGACTATGATGGCGATGGCTTAAATGATGTTTTTGTAGTCCACTCTACCGGCTATACGATTTTTTGGAATCGAGGGACCGGCATTAGCAATTCTGCTCTTTCTGATGCCGGCTCTACATCCGAAACATTATTTAATAAAGATTACCGTTACATCAAAATTGGTGATTTCAACGGCGATGGTTTACCTGATTTTATTGTAAATGAACATTGTAATGCCAATTGGCATATAATTATGAATAATGGAAACAAAACATTCACTAAGACAAAATCCACTGTTATTTCCAATCTTAATATTATTGAAGAAGAATATACAAATAGAAATGATAATAAAGACCAATGCTTTGTTATGGATTTTGATGGAGACGGGAAATCTGATATTATTATTAACGATGCTGTTTATGATAGAAAAACAGATTGGTGGTATGATAATTTTGGCATAGGAGAACCTTGGGGCGAATTTAATAAGCATAGAGTGTATTGGTTTCGCTCCACGGGAACCTCTTTTGAATTGTATAAAACTGTTATTTACGATAAAGATGATGCCTTAAGCCAATATTTTGCAATCGGCGATTTCAGCGGAACCGGCAGACAGGAATTAATGTTCTACGGCTTTGATTGTTCTGCGACCAGGCAAATCTCTACTGCCAAAGAACAAAAATGGCGACTTTATAAACGGAGTGGCTATACTGCCAATAGCGGAAAAGTTACCTCTATTACTAACAGTTTGCAAAATAAAACAACATTGGAATACGCCTCTCTTGCCAATGGTGGAATTTATACCAAAGGGACAGGTGCACAATATCCGGTAATGGATATGCAGGCACCACTCTATGCCGTGAAGAAAGTAACTGCCAATGCGGGAACAACGGAGGCAAGTGCAACCGATTACACTTATAAAGGAGCCAAAGTGCATACGCAGGGCAAAGGTTTTCTCGGTTTTAATGAAGTTGTTGCTTTAAATTCAAAAACGAACCATAAGACAACTACAAGTTACGGCTATGATCCAACTTATTATATCCCATACATAGCCGAACAAAAAATAACCCTTGAGTCATCTTATTCAAGAACTATAACCGCTATTTCAACCACAACGAATACTAAAACCTATCGAAAGCTTGCCAATAAACGCATCGTTCCGTATATAAATTCGCAAACCATTAGAGATGGGCTAACCGGTTTGTCTGTTACTACAAAAACATCCGATTATGATGAGGATGGAAATCCAGAAACTATCAAAATCACCAAGGGCAATTTGGTAGAAACGCAGACACGGTATTATGTATGGCGCGGGCCAAGGTGTGTGCCGGATTATGTTAGTGTCAAAAAAGAATATGACGGAAACACCTACACGCGGACTTCCACTTACGAATACAATACGCAAGGAGCAATGACCAAAGAAATAATAGATCCGGACGATGGAAATAAAGTAGAAACTGTTTACAGTAATTTTACAAATTTTGGGCAACCGAAAACGATAAAAGTAACAACTAATGGGCAAACACGCACTTCAACCGTTGCATACACCTCTTCCGGTCGCTTCATACGGTCGAAAACCAATCATTTAGGCGAGACAACTACCTACGACTGGGATGAAGCACGCGGGCTGTTAAACAGTGAAAACAACCGCTTGGGAAGCACTTCTTACAAGTATGACGGTTGGGGGCGGCTTACCAATACCACCTATCCTGATGGGCTTAAATCGGTGGCAACTTTGCAATGGGCAGGCAGCACAGCCGGAAAACCCACCAATGCTAAATATTACAGTTATGCAGAAACATCAGGACAATCGCCGGTCATAATTTGGTATGATGCGTTAGGGCGAGAACTTCGTAGCGAATCATACGGCTTAAGCAAAAAGAAGATTTGGGTGGATACCGAATATAATACCAAAGGACAAGTCTATCGCGTGTCGGAACCCTATTTTGATACAGGCACAAAAACATGGGCTTCTACTTACTCGTATAATATTTACGGCATGATCGACTCTATTGTTACGCCTATGGGAACCACCAATTACGCCTATTTGGGATTCACAACCATCGTTACTACCCCCACCGATACAAAAGAAACCACTATCAATGCGGCAGGATTAGTCGTTTCTGAAACGACTAATGAGAAAACCGTGAATTTCACGCATTATGCGTCAGGTCTTGTAAAGACGGCTACGCCTGAAGGTGACCCGAAACTAAATCACGAATTAAGCATGGAATACGATTTGCAAGGCAACCGCACGAAACTGACCGACCCCGATGCCGGAACAATTACATCTAAATACGATGGCTGGGGGCAATTGACGGAAGAAAAACAAAAAATCCATGATAACAGCTATGTTACCACTTCATATAATTACGCAACCTCCGGTTTATTGAACTATAAGCA
>NZ_BBRU01000200.1:0-663 GCF_001431085.1 Candidatus Symbiothrix dinenymphae | reverse complement strand
GTTTTGTGCGGGGTCGTCGCCACCGTTTTTAATCACGGTCAAACCGGCAACCTTGCCCTGCAGCAAGCCCATCGGATTGGATTGAATACCCTTATTGAACTGTTCCGCCTTGATGCTTGCGATGGAGCCGGTCAATTCCTTTTTGGTTTGCGACCCGTAGCCAATCACCACCACCTCGGCAAGCATCTCGGCATCTTCCAGCAGGGTGATGTCGATACTCGTTCTGCCGTTAACGGCAATCTCCCGGGTGGCATAGCCCAAATAACTGACTCTCAATGTGGCGTTGGGGGATACTCGGAGGGTGTATTTTCCATCAAGGTCGGTGGCAACTCCATTACCGGGAGTCCCTGTTTCTACGACACTTGCGCCGATGACCGGACCATCCGCATCGGATACAACGCCTGAAACGGCGATTTTTGCCTCTTGGGGAACTTGCGCTCTTAGAAGGTTTGCCTCCCCCCACGCGATGAATACGCCGCTTAACAGTAGTGTATTCACAAAGTTTCTGACTGTTCTCTTCATAATGCTTAATTCTAATTTACATTAGTAATTTTTTTTGAATTGTCACTACAACAACTCTACTATAAAGGTAGTCATTTTTTCTTTAATTACCAAACTTTTTTTTTGGGGGGGGGGCGGCAAATTGTCTAATGCCCTTCTAAA
>NZ_BBRU01000199.1:0-664 GCF_001431085.1 Candidatus Symbiothrix dinenymphae | reverse complement strand
ACACAAACGAAGGGACAGCCACCGTAACCATAAACGGCAAAGGCAATTACAAAGATTCCCGAACGGTGGAATTTGAGATAACCACCAACACGGGCGGCAACACAGGCGGCTCAGGCGGCAACACAGGTGGCACAGGCGGCACAGGCGGCAACACAGGTGGCGCAGGTGGCAACACGGGTGGCAATACCAACGGCCACGCGATAGCTGTGTCAAATGCCGACAGCATCGGTACAGGCTATTACCTGGCACATTGTGAGGCTTTGGAGTCTGTTGTAACGGTTACGACCAAGACCTCTTCCACCGTATTGCACGAAGGTGTAAAAGGGAATCGCTTCACGGTTGATATTAGCAGAGGCGGACGTTATGTGGTCAAATACAGTATTGTAATAGCAAGAGACACAGCCAATTACAGTCTGACCATCGAAAGCCGAGCAGCGTTTGAGGATGTCGTGTCCATCCGGTACAACAATCTGCTGCTCGTAAAGGCAAACACCGGCTACGGTATAGTGGGTTGCGAATGGTATAAGGCGGACAGCAATGGCAAATGGGAGAAATTATCCTCCGAATTGTCCTATTCAGCAGGCAACAAGCGCACAGATATATTGGATGCCACCGCCGAGTATAAGGCACGCCTCATCACCGCCTCAGGCGACACCGTGGAAAC
>NZ_BBRU01000198.1:0-667 GCF_001431085.1 Candidatus Symbiothrix dinenymphae | reverse complement strand
GCTCAACGGTGGTGTAAGGATATATTATACTATTCCTTCCGACGAAGACCTGCTGAGCATTGACGCCGAATATACCGCCGCCAACGGCGAGGTAAGACGCTTCTCGGTCTCTTATTACAAAGATTCGCTGGACGTTTTGGGGATGACCGGGGAAGAAACCGTCCGGCTGTATGCTATGGACAGGGCAGGGAATAAATCGACTGTCGTTCCGATAATCATTAAACCGTTGGAGTCGGCTGTTTCACAGGTTTTTGATTCCCTTGACGTAAAAGCAGGGTTTGACGCATTGGCAGTGAGCTGGAAAAACCTGCAGCAACAACCGGTGAGTGTGTTTGCGAAAATCAACTATACGCAGCAAGGCGTCGCTCGCGAAGTAACCTCCGTGTTTACCTCTCGCAATTCTGTTGAACGACAGTTCATCAACAACCTGACAGGCGTTAATACAGTTGATGTGACCGTATATGTGGAAGACAGATTTGGTAATGTGTCGGCATCGCGCAACAAACAGCTTCAACTGTATCAGGACGTATTGATTCCCAAGGACAATTGGACACTGCCTAATCCAAATGATACCCTTGGAGGTATTCCCATGGCGTACGGAGACCATCAAGAAGGGAAAAACCGGAACGTAATAGATGGTATTATTGACTTCGGCGATAATGTCAAC
>NZ_BBRU01000197.1:0-667 GCF_001431085.1 Candidatus Symbiothrix dinenymphae | reverse complement strand
ATTTGTCGGAACCGGTATATCCATACCCAAATTCAGCGAAATAGCGGTCATCGGAGTCGTAAGTTAAACGACCCGAATTGCCGACGTTCCGTTCCGGCAAGGTCGCAGCCAGGGTACCTCCACCCACACTGAACAGGTTTTCCTGCAGCATAAACACCGTCATGGCACCAACGGAATGGTCGCCGAAAGTACGGTCCCAGTTCGCACGGGCTTCCACATAGTAATTTGAAGAAGTGTTGCGGGCAGCGACGGCATCACCCAACGAGGTTGTCCCATCGTTGTTGATGCGATACAGGCGATATTTGTCCGTCACAATGTCGTAAGACTCCACATCATAGAAAAACGGTTTATAACTCCTTGTCATGCCATACTTGCTCCATGTGCCGGCAGATATCTTTGCCTGCACTTTCAGCCCTTCGGTAATGAAACTCAAATCCTGCAGAACAGTGGCTTGTGCCGTAACCGTCGTTTCGTCGCGCGATTCATATCCCTTCACCATCTCGGCGTATGGATTTGTTTTCCAGGCACTTCCACTTGTCGGACGGGAACCAAACATCGTATGCTGCGTATAGATATGGGCTTCGTCCGGTGTAAATACGGCAGGAAAATCAACAGGATTGGCTTCTATCACCTGATTGAAAATTTCGCCCACCGTCACGCGCTGTCC
>NZ_BBRU01000196.1:0-667 GCF_001431085.1 Candidatus Symbiothrix dinenymphae | reverse complement strand
GGCGAAATCGGCGATGTCTGCCAGAAAGCCGGTTTTTTCCACTACATTTGCCGGCGTCAGACCTGCCTCTGCCAGCACTGCTTTGATGTTTTTGAATGCCTGCTCGGTTTGTTCGACCACGCCGCCGGGCACGAAAGAGCCGGTTGCAGGGTCAAGCCCCAACTGTCCCGAACAAAACACCAGATTGCCTGTTTTAACTGCCTGTGAGTACGGTCCGATTGCCGCCGGCGCATTTTTACTTGAAATAGCTTGCTTCATATTGTCTGTTTTTTTTCATTTTAAGGACACAAAGGTACTACTTTTTTTCATTTTTTTTTCATTTTTTGTTGCTAATAAAAAAAAATGTGTTACCTTTGCGCCGAATTAAAAGCTCAAAAAAAAATTGTATGAAAAAGTTAGTAGTATTCTCGCTTGCACTACTCGCGTTGTGTGGTTGCAATGGAAAAGAAAGTCACCCGACTGTCGCGGTACCTCATCAGGAGTTGCCTCCGCCGACGGTGAATGTTTACATCGAAAATTCAGGCAGTATGGATGGCTATGTAAGGGGGATGACCGATATGGAAAAAGGCGGTCTATGGCTATTTGAGTGACATGAAACTGGCGGATGCTGTGGATACGTTGAATTTGTTCTATATCAACAGCAAAATAATTCGCTATGCTTCCAATG
>NZ_BBRU01000195.1:0-668 GCF_001431085.1 Candidatus Symbiothrix dinenymphae | reverse complement strand
TCTATACCCTTCGATTCCATCTCGCCAACATTACCCCACATTTCGATGTCACCAAAACCGGTGGTGGCAGGAATATCGGTACGCCGCATAAAAATATTGCGCCGGGTGTCCTTGAATACGTCCGCCTGCAATTTGAGGGGACCACCCTCAAGCAACCCCAATTCCACACCGATATTGAACTTGTCGGATACTTCCCATCCGATATTTTGATTGGCAAACCCGGATATGGTGTAACCGTCATACCTGTTGTTCATCAATTGTCCGAACATATAATTCCTCTGGGCATCGTCCGTGTAAGCAAGCTTCGAAAGAAACTGGAAGCGTTTGTCTCTGGATGAAATATTGTCGTTACCGACCTGTCCCCAAGTAAATTTAAATTTCAGCAAGTCAACATAATCTTTGGCAGACGCCCAAAATGCTTCGTTGGAAACCAACCAGCCTACACCTATGGAAGGAAAAAATCCGAACCGCTTGGAGCCGCTGAATTTTTCGGAACCGTTATATCCATACCCAAATTCAGCGAAATAGCGGTCATCGTAGTCGTAAGTTAAACGACCCGAATTGCCGACGTTCCGTTCCGGCAAGGTCGCAGCCAGGGCACCTCCACCCACACTGAACAGGGTTTCCTGCAGCATAAACACCGTCATGGCCCCCACGGAATGGTCGCC
>NZ_BBRU01000194.1:0-671 GCF_001431085.1 Candidatus Symbiothrix dinenymphae | reverse complement strand
TTTGCCATACAGCGTTATCTCGGTCAGCTTATCGCCGACACCGAGAAATCCGGCTATTTTTTCGTACCTGAAATAGCGGGTACGCGGTGTGAAGTCCGGATCATCGGGATACATGAACACTTCATCGCCTGCTTCAGCAAAAAAGATAATCTCCATATCGGTGTAATTATTAGGGGGTCTTGCAATTATTTTCTCTTCACCGATAAGCTTCCATACATTGGAAGCTTCGTCTAAATAGTAAACCTTATATCTCCCCACATTATCTCTTCCGTAAAAGAGTCCCACTTGACCGGAGCTATACTCATCGTTAACATTCCACGTCTGGTGTGTTACAATGCGACTCAGTCTGTAATAGTCACCAAGGTCAATAATGACATTCCATGAGGGGTTGCGATTGACGTCCACCCCATTCACGACCCACGTGTCGCCAAAGTAAGTCGTATTGGGGATAAATTTATCGGTACCTGTTGCATATTCGATAATTCCATCGATGAGATTAGTCGTTTTTCCCTCGTAGAAATCTCCTGTTGACATATACACAGGATTTCCGAGTGTATCTATTCCGATGTCCTCTCCGGTATCAGGCAAATCCCACAGGCGTTTGTCCAGCATCTCATCCCGCATCACATGCAGTGTCCCCAAATCGTAGGCTTTGGATTCGTTGCCATAAG
>NZ_BBRU01000193.1:0-672 GCF_001431085.1 Candidatus Symbiothrix dinenymphae | reverse complement strand
GAAGAAAACCGAAATCGCCGCGGTTGCCAACAAGGGCGAAGTCGTGACGTATGCCATCTCGGAGCACATCGAATTTGCCGGCGTGCATTCGGGCGATGCCACGATTCAATTTCCGCCGCAGAAATTGTATGTCGAAACGGTGCGCCGCATCAAGAAGATTGCCCGCGAAATAGCCTCTGCGCTCGAAATATCCGGTCCGTTCAACATCCAATTTTTGGCGAAAGACAATGATATTAAGGTCATCGAATGTAATTTGCGTGCTTCGCGCAGTTTTCCATTCGTATCTAAGGTGTTGAAACTCAACTTTATAGAACTTGCCACGCGCGTGATGCTCGGCGAAGCGGTTGAAAAGCCCAACAAGAGCGAGTTTGAATTGGACTACGTGGGCATCAAAGCCTCGCAATTCTCGTTTTCGCGCCTGCAAAAAGCCGACCCCGTGTTGGGGGTCGATATGGCGAGCACGGGCGAGGTGGGCTGCATCGGCGACGATTATTACGAGGCGGTGCTCAAAGCGATGCTGTCGGTGGGGATGCGCATCCCGAAGAAAAACATCCTCATCTCAAGCGGCGGAACGGAGTCGAAAGGGGAGATGCTCGAGGCCTGTAAGATGCTGCAAAACAAGGGGTTTTTGGTTTACGCCACCGATGGCTCGCCCCACTTTTTGGGGGAAAA
>NZ_BBRU01000192.1:0-673 GCF_001431085.1 Candidatus Symbiothrix dinenymphae | reverse complement strand
ATATATATGTTTATCATATGGTTCCTTATTATATTCCAGAAAATGATTCCATTGATAAAACAAGAGAGCTAAAAAATCATCCTGATAGCTATTACAAAGATGAAATATTGACTGTGAATTACCATAAAGTGCTAAAAAAAGATTCAATTGTATTTTTAGACCTTATTTTTGGTGAAAAATCAAAAACAGAATTGGTAGATACGAATGCTAATTATTATCCTTTTTGTATGTCTCATTTAATGATTGTATCAGGTTTCGATACAATTAGGTTTGGTCAGAAAGAAATAGTAAAGAAAATAAATGAGGCATGGACAATTAAAAATTCTAATTCTTCGGTAAAATTAAAGGCACGCGAAAAAAGTATATTGATTTGGGAGTTTAAAGATTAATTGGTTGATTATGAATATGAAAAAATACTATTTACTCGCGATTGCTTTCCTTTTGACAAGTTGTTCTGTAAGGTACATAAGTTATGTTCTGTATAACATAGGGGAAAATGATATAATAATTCACAAAAGAGTTATATATGTTCCTCACTATGTCAATGATAGTTTAAAATATATGCAAAGTAATACCATTGAAACAGTGTTGTTACATCCTTGTGAAGGACATGAAATAGGTTCCGGACGGATTTTATCAAAATGGAAACCAAAAGATTTGAAACGTTTTATGT
>NZ_BBRU01000191.1:0-674 GCF_001431085.1 Candidatus Symbiothrix dinenymphae | reverse complement strand
GGCCACGGCCGAGATGAAGCCGTAGAACACGTCGCCGCCCACGCTCTTGGCCACCAGCACGGCCGCCATGTTGGCCGTGCCCGCGCCGCCGTGGATCACGCCCTTGACCGTATCGGCCATCTCGGGGTTGGTCAGCACCAGGGTGATGGCGCCGAAGCCGATGATGAAGATCAGCACGTAGAAGTAGCCGATCCAGGTCGTGGCCCAGAACACGCTCTTGCGTGCTTCCTTGGCATCGGGCACGGTGAAGAAGCGCATCAGGATGTGGGGCAGGCCCAGCGTGCCGAACATCAGCGCCATGCCGAAGCTGATGGCCGAGATCGGGTCCTTGATGAAGCCGCCCGGGCCCATGATGGCCAGGCCCGCCTTGGCCGCGGCCGAGGGGTCGGCGCCGTTGTTGGCAGCGATCTCGGAGCGCACGCGCACGCCTTCGGCGAACAGTGCCTCGGGGCTGAAGCCGTACTTGGCCAGCACCATGAAGCCCATGAAGGTCACGCCGGCCAGCAGCATGCAGGCCTTGATGATCTGCACCCAGGTCGTGGCCGTCATGCCGCCGAACAGCACATAGATCATCATCAGGCCGCCCACCAGCACCACGGCGATCCAGTAGTCCAGGCCGAACAGCAGCTTGATCAGCTGGCCCCCGCCCACCATCCGCGCGACCAGGTAGAAGG
>NZ_BBRU01000190.1:0-11049 GCF_001431085.1 Candidatus Symbiothrix dinenymphae | reverse complement strand
TTTTTATAAAAGAAAAATGAAAAGATTGTGGTCCGCGGGGCCTTCCACCCCAACCACTTTATAAAAGCGGGTGAGGCGGGTCAAGCCCGCCATGACATTTTTAAACTATTGTCATTGTGCCATTTAACAAACTTTGCAACCCAAAATACACAGGGCATATTGCGAAGCCTATCGCGATGACCGTTGCCACGATGTACGCAATGAAATGCACGCGCTTGTACCATGTTTTGTTGTTCCAGCCGAGCGTTTGGAATGCGCTCCACACGCCGTGGGTGAGGTGAAACCACAGTGCCCACAGCCACAGCAGGTAAATCACCACATAAACGGCATTTGAAAACAGCGCGATGACTAACCCCGAACCTGCCTTCACCGCATCCGGCGAACCAATCAACTCGGCGAATTGCATCTTGTACCAGAAATTGCACAAGTGCACCGCCAACCCCAAGAGGATAAACAGCCCCAAGACGTACATGTTTTTTGCCGACCACTCCGTTTTCGTGTTGTTGCCGGATGTGTAGCCCTGAGAGCCACGCGCAAACTTGTTTTGAAGCGTTAATGCCGTGCCGTAGAGGATGTGAATCGCAAACCCGCCCGCCAAAGCCAGCGTAGCCACCACCGCATACCAGTTGGCACCCAAAAATTCACAAATCATGTCGTAGGCTTCGGTAGAGAACACCAAAACCAGGTTCATGCTCATGTGAAACAATAAAAACAGCACAAGGCAAGTCCCCGTGATGCTCATGATGAACTTCCTGCCAATAGAAGAATTAAATAGCCAATACATATATTATTTGTTTTATATTTCCCTTGAAATCGCGCGCAAAGTTACAAAAAAAATCTTAATAAAAATAGTTCTTCAGGAAATTTGGCTAAATCTTTTTCTCAGGTGCTATTATTTCGCAAACGGTGTTTTGTCCCGTAGGGACATAGCCTTTTATCCCGTAGGGATTATAGCTCGGTAGAAAAGCCAATCCTCACCTCCACCCTGCATCCCGTAGGGATGCAACCGATTGCGGATGATGTTGCATCCCTACGGGATGCAGGAATGGGGGAGGCATTCCATTTCTACCGAGCTATAATCCCTACGGGATAAAACAGCGTTTGCGAAATAGTAGCACCTGAAAAAAGATTTAGCCGATATTGATATTTCAAATTTTGGTGCAAAAGTACAAAAAAATTGTGAATTTCTAAGAATTTCCGTACTGAAAAATTTGTTTCAAGCAACCATTTTCTGTCAACTCCTCCGGCGAGCCAACAATCAGTCCGCGCGATTTGTCCAGCACCCAGAGTTTGTCGGCTGTTCTGCACACTAATTCCAAGTCGTGGCTTGAGAGAAAGATGGCTTTGCCGGTTTCGCGGCTCAATGTGCGCAGCAAATTCATGATTTCTACTTTGCTGGGGTAGTCGAGGAAGGCAGTTGGCTCGTCTAAAAAGATGACCGGCGTTTGTTGCGCGAGCACTTTGGCAATCATTACTTTTTGCCGTTCGCCGTCGCTCAGCGTGTCGGTGGGGCGGTTTGCCAATTCGGTGATGCCGACTTGCGCGATTGCCTCGCGCACAATTTGCCGGTCTTCGGCTGTCATCTGCCCCCAGAAATTGGTGTAGGGGTTGCGCCCCATGCCTACTAAATCGGTTACTGAAAGGTCTGTAGCTGTGATTTTTTCGGTGAGCACTACGCCTATGATGTGTGACAATTCTTTTAATTGGTAATTGCTAACTGATAATTGATAATTGCTAACTGATAATTGGTAACTGGTAACTGGTAACTGATAACTGATGTAGCCTGCCAGCGGTGGTTGAAAACCTGCCAATGTGCGCAGTAGCGTGGATTTTCCCACGCCATTCACACCTGCGAGGCATGTCAATTCGCCGCCGAAAATTGTGGCGTTCAAATTTTCGGCGATGATTGATTTTCTGTAACCTATCGCGAGGTTGTTGAGGATGATGTTATTTTTTTTCAAAGTGGTGACGCACAAAGAGTTCCATTGCTTGATATTCTGCCATGCCGAGTTGGTCGTAGCGTGCGGCGGTGTTTTTGTTGCGGTCTTCTGCCCGCTTCCAGAACTCGCGCTGGTCGGTTCCGGGGAACAGCGCGGGGTCTTTTTGCGACTGGTGTTTGTAGATTGCCATGCGCTTGATGCGGCTTTCTTCGGGGCTTAGCGGCACCGCCATATCCACTTCGGCGATGTCCCATTCCTGCCATGCACCGCGGTAGAGCCACATATAGCAGTCTTTGAGCCATGTTTCGCCCTGCAATTGCTTTAATGCTTCCAAAATGGCGATGAAGCAGACGCGATGTGTGCCGTGGGGGTCGGAGAGGTCGCCGGCGGCAAAAATTTGCTGCGGTTTCACTTCCTGCAACAATTTGACGATGATGTCCACATCCGCCTTCGTGATGGGTGCTTTTTTCACCGTTCCTGTTTCGTAGAACGGCAGGTTGAGGAAGTGCACGCGATTTTCGGGGATGCCCAGATAGCGACACGCCGAGCGCGCTTCACCCTGACGGATAGCCGTTTTGCAGGCTGCAACTTGTTTTATATCAGGCTGTCCGGGACGTTTTTGCTTGAAAAAGTCCAATGACTGTTGATAGGCTTCCTGCGCCGTTTTGTCATCAAATTTGTACAATGGTGCAATGCCGCGCACAAAATCCAGGAAGCGCGTTACCTCATCATCGAAAACGGCGATGTTGCCGGACGTTTCATAAGCAAGATGCACCTCATGACCATGTTCGGAGAGGCGCGCCAGCGTTCCGCCCATCGAAATTACATCGTCGTCGGGGTGCGGACTGAACACCACCACCCGCTTGGGGAATGGCGTGGCACGTTCGGGGCGCGTGCTGTCGTCAGCATTGGGTTTACCGCCGGGCCAGCCGGTGATGGTATGCTGTAAGTCGTTGAATACGCGGATGTTAATCTTATTGGCGGGACCAAATTCGGACACGAGTTCGCCCAACCCACTGTCGTTGTAATCGCGCTCTGTGAGTTTGAGGATAGGTTTTTCCAACTTTTCGCACAACCAAAACACGGCTTTGCGAATGGCTCTGTCCGTCCACTTGACCGTACCCACCAGCCACGGCGTTTTGATGCGTGTCAGTTCGGCTGCCGAAGCCTCATCGAAGATAAAAGAGGCGTTGGGATGCTTTTGCAGGATGGATGCGGGGAGCATTTCCGTCATACCCTCTTCCACAATTTTGCGGATGACTTTTGCTTTGCCTTCGCCCCACGCCATGAAAATGATGCGTTTGGCATCCATAATAGTACCCAAACCGATTGTGATACAATGATTTGGCACATTTTCTTCGCCGAAAAAATTACTTGCGGCACCCATGCGCGTCGAATAGTCCAGCGTCACCAAGTGGGTGCGCGAGGTGAACATCGAGCCGGGTTCGTTGGCAGCCAACTGTCCGCGTCCGTCCGCGCTTATCAATTGGAGGTCGATGCCGCCCGCTTCTTTGAGGAGTTTTTCATATTTTTCGCAAAAAGCAGAAATCTCCTCTTTTTTCAGATTGCCCGGAATCAGGTGAATATTTTCCGGCAAAATGTCCACCTCGTGGAACAGATATTCGTACAAGTAGAGGTAATGACTTTGCAACTCGTCTTTCGCCAGCGGATAATACTCGGACTCGTTGAAGACGACCACGTTTTTGAAACTCAGCCCCTCCTTTTTGTGCAGTTCCACGAGCCGTTCATACACGCCCACCACCGAAGAGCCGCCCACCAGCCCCAACACACACTTCTGCTTGGCAACCTGCTTCTCGCGAATGAGCGTAGCCACCTGTTTAGCAACCAAATCCGAAGCCACATCAGCATCGGTGAAGATAGAAACCGGCACTTTTTCGTACCTTTTATCCAGATTTTCCATACTAATTTTAATGTCTTTTTTGAGCAGCAAAAGTACACAGAATTTTTTGGATGTGCAAGCGTTTTTTGTCTGAACTGTGATTTTCGTGTGATTTTATTGATTTGTATGATTTTGTTTCATGTACGGTATCGTATCAATAAAATAAAAGTTGCCATCTTCGCCCATGAGCACATTGCCCTCGTGAAGGTCGGCTATTTCCAATATGTCATTGCCATAGCGGTTGTATCCAATCTTTCCGTTATCTTCGATAAATTTGTCGGCTTCCGCAAATGACTTCTGTTGCCGTTTTTCTAATGCTGTCATACGTTTGCATTTAATAGCGATAATGCTCCGGTTTGTACGGTCCGTCGGGATTTACGCCGATATACGCTGCTTGTTCGGGGGTCAATTTTGTCAATTTGACGCCGATGTTTCCCAGATGCAGGCGTGCTACTTCTTCGTCCAACTGCTTTGAGAGCCTTGTCACGCCGATTTCGTAGTTGTGTTGCCAGAGGTCGATTTGTGCCAAAGTCTGGTTGGTGAACGAGTTGCTCATCACGAATGAGGGGTGACCGGTGGCGCAACCCAGATTGACTAAGCGACCTTCTGCCAGCAGGAAAATCGAATTGCCTGTCGGGAAGGTGTATTTGTCTACTTGCGGCTTGATGTTGAGGTGCTTGATGCCGGGGAAGTTGACGAGTTTTTCTACCTGAATTTCGTTGTCGAAATGCCCGATGTTGCAGACTATTGACTGGTCGCGCATCACTTTCAAGTGGTCGATGGTGATGACATCGCGGTTGCCGGTGGTGGTCACGAAGATATTGCCTTCCTTCACGGCTTCCTCCATCGTGGTGACTTCAAAGCCCTCCATAGCGGCTTGTAAGGCACAAATGGGGTCTATTTCGGTGACGAGCACGCGCGCGCCGTAGGCGCGCATCGAACGGGCGCAACCCTTTCCCACATCGCCGTAGCCGAGCACCACCACCACTTTACCGGCAATCATCACGTCCGTAGCGCGTTTGATGCCATCGGCAAGGGATTCGCGGCAGCCGTAGAGGTTGTCGAATTTGGATTTGGTGACCGAGTCGTTCACATTGATGGCGGGAATCAGTAGTTCGCCTCTTTCGAGCATTTGATATAAGCGGTGTACGCCTGTGGTGGTTTCTTCGGACACGCCTTTTAGTTTGCTCACGGTGCGATGCCAGCGCGTTGGGTCTTCTTTCAATATCCTGTTTAGTGTGTCTAAAATCACCTGTTCTTCGTGGTTGCCTCCTTTGCGGGCGATGGTTTTGGCATCGTTTTCGGCTTGGAAACCCCAATGAATCAGCAAGGTAGCATCGCCACCGTCGTCCACAATCAGGTTGGGTCCTTCGCCGTTGGGGAAGCGCAGGGCTTGGTCGGTGCACCACCAATATTCTTCGAGCGATTCGCCTTTCCACGCAAAAACGGGAACACCCGCGGCAGCAATGGCGGCGGCGGCATGGTCTTGTGTCGAAAAAATGTTGCAACTCACCCAGCGCACATCGGCACCGAGTTCCACAAGCGTCTCAATCAGCACGGCAGTCTGAATCGTCATGTGGAGCGACCCCATGATGCGTGCGCCTTTAAGCGGCTTTTCTTTGCCGTACTTCGCGCGAAGTGCCATCAAGCCGGGCATTTCATGTTCCGCGATTTCAATCTCTTTGCGTCCAAAAGTCGCCAAACTGATGTCAGCTACTTTGTAGTCTAATTTTTCTTGCATTATATATGTCTTTTTGAATTTCGGCGACAAAGGTACGAAATAGTTATGAGTTATGAGTTATCTTGTCAAAAAACCAAAAAATGTTGGGATTTAACAAAGTTTAACAGTAAATTTTTCAAAAACACTTGCATATCTCAAAATAAACCTCTACTTTTGTGCCCGAATTGAAAATGTAATAATTACAGTTTTGAAATGAGAACAACATCGAATGTGGTGAACAGGTTGGAAGAAGCCGGGGTCAAGCCCTCTGTGCAGCGAATGGCAATTATGAAATATTTGGTTGACCATCCCGTGCATCCGACAGTGGATATGATTTTTCATGCACTGTTTCCGGCGATGCCAACCTTGTCAAAAACAACGGTTTACAACACATTGAAACTGCTTTCGGAAGAAGGTGTGGTTCATTCGATTGACATTGATGAAAAAAATGTGCGCTATGATGGAGATATTTCTCCGCATGCTCATTTCAAATGCAAAGGGTGCGGCGCAATTATTGATTTGCATATAGAAATGCCTGATAACAAGCATATTGCAAATTTTTCGGATTTGAAAATTGATGAATGTCAGCTATATTATAAAGGATATTGTAAAAATTGTATAACAATGTAAATTATTAAAAGTTATGAAGAAGAAATGGATGTGTACCGTGTGCGGTTACGTGCACGAAGGGGATGAGGCTCCCGATTTGTGCCCTCAATGTCAACAGTCGAAAGACAAGTTTAAAGAAGTAGTGGAATCAACGGGTGCGTTGCAGTTTGCAGACGAGCATGTCATTGGCATTGCCAAAGGGGTTGATTCCGAAGTGTTGGACGGTTTGAAAGCGCATTTCGCCGGCGAATGTAGCGAAGTCGGTATGTATTTGGCGATGAGTCGCCAAGCCGACCGCGAAGGCTATCCCGAAGTGGCAGAGGCTTTTAAGCGTTATGCGTGGGAAGAAGCCGAACACGCTTCCAGGTTTGCCGAGTTGCTGGGCGAAGTCGTTTGGGACACCAAAACGAACCTCAAAAAGCGAATGGAAGCCGAAGCAGGTGCGTGCGAAGACAAAAAACGCATCGCCACGCTGGCAAAACAGAAGAACCTGGATGCTATCCACGACACCGTGCACGAAATGTGCAAGGACGAGGCGCGCCACGGAAAAGGCTTTGAAGGCTTGTACAACAGGTATTTCAAGTAAAACCCTTATCCGTCATTGCGGGCTTGACCCGCAATCCCCTGAAAAGGAACGTTCGCTGACTGCGGGCGTTCCTTTTGGTATTTTCCCTGCGTTGGGCAATTACTTAATCGCGATTGTTTTGCGCTTGTCCACCAGCGCTTTTTCCATTTTTGGAAGTTTGATTTTCAACACTCCGTTGTGTTGAGTGGCTTCAATCGTGTTTTTTTTGAATAATGCAAGTGATGCCTTGGGCAAGTTCAATTAGTAATTGTGGGCAAAAATCTTTGTTCCGGTGCTATGAAAAATAAATTTTTGTAGCTTTGCAGTCTTAATAGTAAAATTATGGGACGAAAAAAGTTAGAAAGAGCGTTTCTTGCAAGCAATTTCCGGTTTTGTCCCGCATGGGACAGCACTTTATTAACCGTAGACTTCAGTCTACGGTATAAACCAATGTGTCTTCCCATGCGGGACTTTGGGGTGTGGGCTCCGTCACTACCGTAGACTAAAGTCTACGGTTAATAAAGTGCTGTCCCTGCGGGACAAGGAGCGAAAGCCAAGTGGTATGATTGCGGGTGGTCATAATTTTTTCTCACCCCACCAACTCAATCACTTCCAAATTTTTAATCTCCGCACCGGCAATCACACACCGCACCACTGTGCGTACGGTGTGGAAGCCGTATTTGCCGGCAGCTCCCGGATTGATGTGCAGCAGTTGCAAACGCTTGTCGTATTGGACTTTCAGGATGTGCGAATGTCCGCAGACAAATAATTTTGGGGGATTGGCGTACAGTTCTTGGCGGATTTCCGGCGCATATTTTCCCGGATAACCTCCTATATGTGTCAATAATACAGGCACTTGCTCCACTTCAAAGCGCAATGTTTGCGGACAAATCGCGCGGAGCGCAGAACTGTCGATGTTTCCGTAAACGGCGCGTGTCGGCTTAATCGCCGCCAAACGATTTAACACTTCTTCGCTGCCGATGTCGCCCGCGTGCCAAATTTCGTCGCAGTCGGCGAAATATTTAGCGAATTTGTCGTCCCAATATGCGTGTGTGTCGGAAAGTAAACCTATTTTTGTCATAACACTAATCAGTTACATATTATTTGCAAAATTTTATCATCAACTAATCATAAACCACCCCATCTGCTTCTCCTTATTCAGGCGGACAAGTTGGCGGGCAAGCAGGGCGTTTTGCGGCTGTTCAAGCAGTGGGTCGGCATCCAGAATGGCTTGGGCGAAGTCGCGGGCGGTGGTCAAAATCTGCCCGTCGTGCGCGAGATTGGCGATTTTGAGGTTGAAGGCGATGCCGCTTTGCTGGGTGCCGTCGATGTCGCCGGGTCCGCGCAGTTTGAGGTCTTCTTCGGCTATGCGAAAGCCGTCGTTGGTTTCGGTCATGATGGCGAGGCGTTTGCGGGTGTTTTCGGACAGTTCGTATTTCGTGACGAGGATGCAGAACGACTGGTCGGCACCCCTTCCGACACGTCCGCGCAGCTGGTGTAATTGCGGCAAGCCGAAGCGTTCCGCGTTTTCAATCAGCATCACGGAGGCGTTGGGGACGTTCACGCCCACTTCTATCACGGTGGTGGCGACCATAATTTGCGTTTCGCCGGACACAAACCGCTGCATTTCAGCATCTTTCTCGGCGGGTTTCATCTTGCCGTGCAGCATCGACACCTTGTATTCGGGAAAAATCTGCTTGGTTTTTTCAAAGCCTTCGAGCAAATTTTGGATGTCCACTTTTTCGCTTTCCTCAATCAGCGGATAGACGATATAGACCTGACGACCCTCCTGGAGTTGTTTGCGTACCGATTCGTAGAGGTGTCCGCGTTTTTTTTCGTAGGTGTGCACCGTCTTTACGGGCTTGCGACCGGGGGGGAGTTCGTCAATGACGGACACATCCAAATCGCCGTACACAGTCATCGCCAGCGTGCGCGGGATAGGGGTTGCCGTCATCACAAGCACATGTGGCGGGGTTGCGTTTTTCTTCCAGAGGCGCGCCCGTTGCACCACGCCGAAGCGGTGTTGCTCGTCCACCACCACCAAACCGAGGTTGGCAAATTCGACTGTGTCCTCGATGAGGGCGTGGGTGCCGATGACGATTTTTATTTCGCCGGTTTTTATTTTGGGCAGGATTTCCGTGCGCACTTTTTTCTTCGTGGAGCCGGTCAACAGGGCTATTTCGACAGGCATCCCTGCCAGCAGTTCGGAAATCGTTTCGTAGTGCTGCGTCGCCAAAATCTCCGTGGGTGCCATAATCGCACCCTGAAAGCCATTGTCGAGTGCGATGAGGACAGACAGCAGTGCCACGAGCGTTTTGCCGCTGCCCACATCGCCCTGCAAGAGGCGATTCATCTGCCTGCCGGAATTGGCATCCTGCCGAATTTCTTTGACCACACGCTTCTGCGCACCCGTGAGTTCAAAAGGTAAGTGGTTGAAATAGAAGTAATTAAAAAACTCACCCACCTGCGAAAATCGCAAGCCGGCGATGCGCTTCTCGCGGTATTTCGTAATCCGCAAGATGTTGAGTTGCAGATAAAACAGCTCCTCAAATTTCAGTCGGTATTGCGCCTGCCGCAGCATTTCGGGTGTCTGCGGAAAATGAATGTTCCGCAGTGCGGTATCCAGCGAAACAAGGTACGCCTTGTCGGTAATCTCTTGCGGCAGCGTTTCCGGCAGAGGCGTTTTGATATTCTCAAGTATCTGAGTGATAATCTTTTGGATGGCGCGCGAATGGAGGAACGCATTTTTCATCCGCTCCGTGGTGTTATACAATCCTTGCACCCCCAATTGACCGTCATAAAACTTGTTTTCCGTTTCCAATTCGGGGTGAGCCACTTGCAGGCGATGCCCAAACACGGTGGGCTTGCCAAAGAGGATGTACTCCGTAGTTTCGTTGTAGGTGGTCATGATGTGCTTGAGCATCTGAAACCACACCAAGTCGATGCTACCCGTGTCGTCGCTGAACACCGCCGACAGCCGCCGTTTGCTCCCCTCGCCACGTATTTGAAAATCGCTGATTTTGCCCTTCAACTGAATGTAGGGCATTGAATTGTCGTTGCGTTCCTGCCCTGAAATTCGCTGTAATTCTCTGACTGTGAATATCTTACTGCGGTCGATGTACTTGTACGGAAAATAATACAGCATATCCTCCCAAGTAACGACCTGGATTTCTTTCTGCAAAGTTTCCGCCTTTTTCGGACCCACACCCAGCAGATATTTGATATGTGACTGATTTATTTCCTGCATTTCGGATACAAAGTTACGCTTTTTTTGCCGTACTTTCACTGTGCTGCCAACAAATCTTTCGCCGGATTGACCAAGTAAAGTCGCTCTGTTGGGCGAGTGAAGGCGGTGTAGAGCCAGCGGTAGAAGTCCAAGCCGAGATACTCTTCGGGCACGTAGGAGATGTCGAGGAAGACGTTTTTCCACTGCCCGCCTTGTGCTTTGTGGCAGGTGACGGCGTAGGCGTATTTGACCTGCACCACATTGTAGAACGGGTCTGTTTTGAGTTTCGCCATGCGCTCCTTTTTTGAGGGGAGGTCGGCATAGTCTGCCAAAATGGCTTGAAAAAGTTGCTCGCTTTGCTCTTTGGGTAGCGACGGCGAGTCGGAATGGAGGCTCTCGAGGATAATTTTTACACCCAACTCCACATCGTAATCGGGGAAATAAACCGTCACATCGCAGAAGCGGAAGCCGTAGAGTTCCTGCGTGCGCCCAATGTGTTTCACCTCCATGATGTCGCCATTGGCAATAAAATCCATTTCTTTTACCTCTTTCGACCAAAAGTAGTTGTTTTTGGCTACCATCAGCAAATCGCCCGACGACAGCTCCTCCTCGCGCCACAAAATGCGGTTGCGAATGCCGTTGTTAAACAGATTGGCGCGCTTGTTGGAACGCGAAATCACCATCGTTTCCTCCATTCCATCGCGCTGATAGGCATTTTCGATGGTTTCAATCAACTCGTCGCCGCGAATAATTAGCACATCGGTGAACTTTTTTGTGTGAATTTTAGGGAAAGCTTGAACCGCCTCTTTTTCAATGGCTTTGCGCAACAAAGTGGCATTGTGCAAAATACCCGATTGACGGGCTTGACGAACCACCTGCGTCAGTGTCACCGTGTGCACAAGCAAGTTGTGAGCAGCCAACACATCTGGGTCAAGCGCAGGACTGGCAGTCTGCCCAACGGGTGGCAACTGCGCCGAATCACCCAACAAAATCAGCCTACAGCCCTGCCCGCCATAGACATAGCGAATCAAATCGTCCAGAAGCCCGGTCCCCAGCCCTCCCTCAATGGGGGAGAAGGCTCCCCCCTGA
>NZ_BBRU01000189.1:0-676 GCF_001431085.1 Candidatus Symbiothrix dinenymphae | reverse complement strand
GTTATGCTTTCCGAGGCTGGCATACAGCCCCCCAGGCAACAGACCCGTTGACGAGTTATACCACCAATGCGCCCACCACGCTATATGCGGTGTGGGCGCGTCTCAGCACCATCTCCTTTGAGCCTAACGGAGGCACGGGAACGATGGCATCGGTAACAAGATACAGCCACATAGCCTTACCCTGGAATAACTTTAAAGCACCGCTCAACGCACAATTTGCCGGTTGGTCACGGGGGGCAAACACCCCTGTGGAATGGAAAGACCACGATATGTTCTATTTGGTGGAAGACATAACGTTATACGCGCAGTGGGTTAGATTTGTAACAAGCGTAAGTCTCAATGAACGAAATCTCTCCCTGAACATCGACCTCTGGCGGCAACCGACAGCCGTCCTCACAGCCACGGTAGAACCGGAAGACGCCACCAACAAAGGCAAAACATGGAAAAGCAGCGACGCCAGCATAGCCACGGTAAGTACCACCGGCACAGTAACAGCCAAAAAAGCCGGCAGAGCCTTCATAACGGTAACCACCGATGATGGCAACAAAACGGCAACTTGCGAAGTGCGTGTGATAGAGAAATGGAATATTGCCAACATAGAAGCACAAACAGACGGCAAAATACTCGAAATATTCGGCACCGAAGAAATGCCGGATTGGGGCAGTTCCGTAAGTCC
>NZ_BBRU01000188.1:0-676 GCF_001431085.1 Candidatus Symbiothrix dinenymphae | reverse complement strand
AATTTGCATTCGGTTACAATGGTTCCGAAAAGTTCGAAGGAAGTAAGCAATTCGGTTTCTTCCCCTCCATAGGTGTCGGCTGGTTGGCTTCCAACGAGCAGTTTTGGGAGTCGATGAAAGAAGCCGTCAGTTTGTTGAAACTGAAATTTACATACGGACAGGTGGGCAATGACGCCATCTCTTCACGTGACCAACGGTTCTTTTTTCTGTCGGATATAACCATGGGCGGCACTCCGACACCCGGCTATACATGGGGCTCAACGTTCGGCAATACCTACAACGGCTATACCATCAATCGTTATGCCAATCCCGACATCACCTGGGAGGTTTCCGAAAAATACAATCTTGGGTTAGAGTTAGGCTTTTTCAAAGACGGAGCCTTGAAATTGCAGATGGATGTATTCCGCGATTACAGGAGCAACATTTATATGGACAGAAATAATTTCCCCGTATCAGCAGGTCTGGAAGTCGCCAAATTGCAAGGCAATGTCGGCAAGTTGCAATCGCAGGGAATTGACGGCTCCATCGACTATCAGAAATTTTTCAACACCGATTTCTGGCTCACCGGACGGGCAAACATGACGTATGCCGTCAATGAATACCTTCAATTGGACGAACCAAATTATAAGGACAAATATTTGAGTCATGTAGGGAATAGCTTCAGTCAGCTTTATGG
>NZ_BBRU01000187.1:0-677 GCF_001431085.1 Candidatus Symbiothrix dinenymphae | reverse complement strand
GCACGTTGAACCTCCTTTAAGCGGTGAAGACGAAGAAGACACCGTAGTGCTGGGGCAACGTTTGCAAGCAGAAAAATACGCCGACGGCACACCCATCTTCACCCCCTTGGTAGCCCTGAGCCTGCTATTGTTCGTGCTAATCTATTTCCCGTGCGTCGCCACCGTCACCGCCATCAAAAACGAATCCGGCTCGTGGAAGTGGGCACTACTCACAATAGCCTACACCACCATATTAGCGTGGATAGTGAGCTTCGCAGTGTATCAAATGGGGACAATTCTTACCGCGGCGTTATCGCATCAAAGCGTTGGATGATGCTTTCCAGCTCGTCCTGATTGGCAAATGCGATGGTGATTTTGCCTGCGCCTTTTTCGTTGAGGGTGAGATTGACATTGGCCGCCAACACATCGGAGAGGTGTTTTTTCAAGGGCTGGAAAGCCTCCGTCATTTCTTGTGCTTGCCTTTTGGCAGGCGATTTGGATTCTTTGGGTGAATTTTCGGGTTCGGACAATACTTTGTCTTGATTCAATGCCGCAATTATTTCTTCTGTCCGGCGTACCGACAAGCCTTGCTCCACCACCGATTCGTAGATATACAACTGGTCGGAAGGGTTTTCGACCGACAATATCAGTTTGGCATGTCCCATATCTATCTTCTTGTCTCGCAGCCCTATCTGAAT
>NZ_BBRU01000186.1:0-679 GCF_001431085.1 Candidatus Symbiothrix dinenymphae | reverse complement strand
AAACCACCCTTAATCCTGGTGGATGGATTTGAACCAACTGCCGATGACCTGGCGCGTATGCAGCCGGACGACATCGAAAGTTTCTCCATCCTGAAAGATGCTTCGGCAGCGGTGCTCTACGGGTCTCGCGGTGCCAACGGTATCATCTTAGTCACTACCAAGAGCGGACGCGAAGGCAAAGTGAAAATCAATGCCCGTGTGGATGTCAACGTGAGTACGCCTACTGCACTGCCTGAAATGATTGGCGCTGTGGAGTACATGCAGTTGTACAATCAGGCGCTTCAATCGCGTTATCCTGACAGGGATGTGTATTACAGCGAGCAGAAGATTCAATCCACCATACGGGGTGAAAATCCGATGGTTAACCCCAATGTGGACTGGTATGATATGCTGTTCAAGCAACAGACCGTCAATACCAGAGCAAATTTGAATGTCTCGGGTGGTGGAGCCGTTGCGAACTATTTCGTGTCCGTTGGCTACGAAAATGAAAACGGGTTGTTGAAAGTTGATAATCGGAACAATTTCAACACCAACATCGACATCAACCGGTTCAATCTCCGCAACAACGTGATTTTCAAACTGTCGCCCACGACTACCTTGGATACCCGTTTACAGGCGCGTTATGAGAAATATACAGGACCGAGCGTGTCGGCAGGCGAGATTTTCAATCAGGTGATAG
>NZ_BBRU01000185.1:0-679 GCF_001431085.1 Candidatus Symbiothrix dinenymphae | reverse complement strand
CAAATTGTTGATGCCGCTCTCTATTCGTCTCAAAGCTATATAGAATCCCCTTTTGTCTTATGCAATGTTTAACAATCACATAACTTATACTTGACAATAAACACAAGCACAAAAGTGAGTTTTATTACTTTCATTATTACCGAATTTGTAGTTAAACCTGTTAGGTCTTCGAAGACCTAACAGGTCTTTGAGAATTTTCAGCCCGCAATGACAAAGCCTTTTCTCACAAGAGCACCTCCAACATCTCAATAAAATACCCACCAACCACCGCGCGGGCTTTAAATCCGGTATGGGTGGGTTTGTCGGTGAATACCCAGTCGGACATTGGCATGCGGTCTATTGTTTCGTTTTGGAACAGATATAGCGGGTCGATGAACTGCTCGAAGGTGGCTTTGTCGTCTGCTAATGTGGCTGTCCACATTATCCAGTCGGTTTTTGTGTAGGTTTTCCTGTTGTCGAGCGGTAAGCCGTATTTGTTTTGTTTGCCGAGATAGTAGGCTATTTCTTTTTGCGCTACGTCTTTTGGGAAGATGTTCATTTTCAGGAGTTTATCCCACACGAGGTTGTATTTTTGGCTCCACGTGTTGGATTTGTCGAACGTGAGGCGGTAGTGGTCGCCGTCGTCTGCCATTTTCACCCATTCTGCTGCCATTTCTTTGGCTTTGGCGGTGTATTGCGC
>NZ_BBRU01000184.1:0-680 GCF_001431085.1 Candidatus Symbiothrix dinenymphae | reverse complement strand
GGTTAAACTTTTAGGAATAATCCATAACCAGCCTGCTTTTTCCCATAGAGTAAATTCCCTCGGTATAAATTCCACCTCAGACCCTGCATGAATTTTGTCTTCTTCGGACAACGTCACATTCGGATTGTTTACCAACATTGTTTTGCAATGTCGGCATTTAATCGCTTTCATCTTGATTTCCTCCCCGCAGTAGGGGCATTTTTTTGTTGTTACCATGATGTTTTTATGAATTTAATAATTTATAATTTATGCTAATTTTATTGCTTCTTGCAAGTATGGTGTGGATTCTTCGTACCCAAAAGTGCTTGATGCCGGATGAGATACCTGGCAAGCAGGTATTTCTTTGCCTTCCACAGGATAATAGTAAAACTTGCCTTTTCGTACTCCATTATCGGGCAGGTGCTTCCATAGCCGCTCGCCCCATGCAATAACTAAGTCGGGTTTATACTCTTCGAGCACTTCAAAAAAGGCAGGATAACTGTTTTTGAAATCCTCGTCCGGTGGCGATGTGCGCGAGCCTTTCGCTACTGCCTTTTGAACAAAGTTGTAGAAGACCACAGACTCCCAAAAGTCAATCATGGTTGCGTCATCAACCTGTTTGCCAATCCCAACATTTGCGAATGTTGTGAAAGTGTTCATCCAATCTTCATGTTCACCTTGCCCGCGCTTATAATTCAAGA
>NZ_BBRU01000183.1:0-682 GCF_001431085.1 Candidatus Symbiothrix dinenymphae | reverse complement strand
CCGGCCGGCGAGCACGGCGGCCCAGGCGTGGTACAGCGACAGGCGGGCCAGCCCCGTGCCGTGCAGCGCCAGCTCGCGCATCACATCGCCATCGTTGACGCGCACCCCCTCCCCGATATCGACGGCCACGCGCTGGCCGTCCACCAGAAATGGCCAGTGCGGTATGGCGCGCTGGTAGCTCCAGCCCAGGCGCACATGGTGGCCCAGCTCGTCCGGATGCAGGGGTCTGCCCATGCGGGCCAGGTACTGCGGTGAGGCCAGGATGACCTGCCGCGTGTGGCCCAGCAGCCGCGCGACCATGTCCGAGGGCGGAAGCTGACCCCAGCGCACGGCGATGTCCGTGCCGGCCTCGACCAGGTCCACGATCTGGTCCGTGAAGCTCAGTTCCAGGCTCAGCCCGGGATGGCGCAGCAGCAATTGCGGCACCAGGGGCACGAGCAGCATTTTTCCGGTCGATGAGCTGGTGTTGATGCGCACCAGGCCACGTGGTTCGCTGCGCACGGCCACGCAGGCCTCCAGTTCCTCCAGGTCGGCCAGCACGCGCTTGCCGCGCTCGAACAGCTGGCAGCCTTCGGGCGTGAGATGCAGGCGCCGCGTGCTGCGCTGGAGCAGCTGCACGCCCAGGCGCGCCTCCAGCCGCGACATGCTTTTGCTGACGGCCGAGGGCGAGATGCCCAGGTGG
>NZ_BBRU01000182.1:0-690 GCF_001431085.1 Candidatus Symbiothrix dinenymphae | reverse complement strand
TTCGCCCACAAAAACCAGTTTGTCGTTTTCTATGATGTAGGGCGATTCGGAATTGATTTGCAAATCAATGTACCGTTCATTTGCCTGCAACACAACAGCCTGTGCTAAAAGGGGAATATCCCAGTCGATACTGACATTCCTGATGGTGATATTGCGGCTGTTGTCAATGGTAAAGGGCTGCATCCGGTCGTGGAAAACGAAATCGGAGCCTGAACCGTCAACCGTTAATCCCTCCTGTTGTTCGATAAGGATTGCCAACCGTCTCGGATTTGTATCATCCGAATTTGACTCAAAATACTCGCGCTCGATGCAATGTTGTGGCCAAAAATCGTAACGCCCCTTGGGAAAGACAAGGACAATGCCGCTCTTGCCTTTGCAAGCCTCCAGCGCTTTCTGCACGTATGGTACAGCATTTTTGCGCGTATTCGGTTTTAATCCGAAATTGGCAACAGAGATGCTGTCCCCTGCCGCAACCGACTGACAGAAGGCAATCGTTAAGAGGATGCTTGTAATTTTTATTGTTTTTATCATTTTCATTTTTCAGGAAATCCCAAATCATCACCGTCGAGAAAAACAAGCCCGATTCGCTCCAGATTTCCGTTGCGACCGTTGTACCACAGCCGCCATTTTTTCTCTGCCTTGTTGTAAATCACAAACGGTTTGTAGCACGCCGAAGCGTCCCAGGCACCC
>NZ_BBRU01000181.1:0-691 GCF_001431085.1 Candidatus Symbiothrix dinenymphae | reverse complement strand
ACCTTTGCACGGTCAAAAACATAAAATTATGACGGAACTTATTTTAAAAAACAGAATTTCTCGCCCGAAAATGGATGCCCTGCTAACATTTTTGGTCACTTGGGGTATTGATGCGGAAGTGAAGCACAATATTCGTAAGCCAACCGCAAGAGAAAAGCATATTGCGGAGTTTAAGGAAGCCATTCGGGAAACCGAAGCGATGGCAAAGCACATTCGTCAAAATGGCACGAAAGGCTATCAAACGATGGACGAATTTCTAAAAACCCTTTGACAATGGCGATAGAAATTATCCCTTCCGATAAATTCAAAAGGTCGTTCAGGCAACTTTATAAAAAATATCGTTCTCTAACTGTCGATTACGAAGAATTTGAAAAAGAACTTCGTGAAAATCCGAAGTTAGGCGACGATTTGGGCGGCGGCTATCGCAAAATGCGTATGGCTATCCAGTCGAAAAACAAGGGAAAAAGCGGCGGTGCCCGCATTATTACTTACGAACTGTGCCTGAAAACCACCGAAAACACTATCGTTTTGGTTGATATTTACGACAAAAACGAACGTGAAACCATGCAAGAATGGGAATATAAAACCACCCTCCAAGATTTTTTCCAAAACGACGCAACCGCATTTCCCATTTGACCCCAGGGCAACCTCCCCCTCAAAAAAAATAGACAGGGCATGCCCTGTCTATTTG
>NZ_BBRU01000180.1:0-695 GCF_001431085.1 Candidatus Symbiothrix dinenymphae | reverse complement strand
TTGGGAAAAATCTTTGCTGATGTATTTCAATGCCCGCGAAGGCTGGCGCGGCGGTGCAGAGCGGATAGGGGCGGTCAAGTTAGATTTGAATGGTGAGGCACCTGCTGTGAAGTTGGAGAAACCATTTAATAACAAATAATAATTATCATCATGAAAAAAGGCATCATATTTTTTATCGCAAGTATAATGCTTGTCGGCTGTGCCGGGCATCCCAAAGTCCGTGAAGTATGGACACAAGAACAAGCCAACGAATGGTACAAACAATGGGGTTGGCTTCGGGGTTGTGATTTTATCCCCGGTACCGCTATCAATCAGTTGGAGATGTGGCAGGCAGAAACATTCGACCCCGCAACCATCGACAGGGAACTCGGCTGGGCGGCAGGCATCGGCATGAATTGTATGCGTGTATATCTGCATCATGTAGCTTGGGAAGTCGATAAAGACGGTTTCAAAGCCCGTGTCAGACAATATTTGGATATTGCTTCCAAACACGGCATATCCACCATCTTTGTCATTTTCGATGACTGTTGGCTGCCGACCTATCAAGCAGGAAAGCAGCCCGAACCGAAACCCGGTGTACATAATTCCGGATGGCTACGTGACCCGGGGGATTTACTTTTTCAGGATACTGCCTTGATTGCCGGACTTGAAGTCTATGTAAAAGACATCCTTGCGACCTTTAAAAAGGATAAACG
>NZ_BBRU01000179.1:0-11347 GCF_001431085.1 Candidatus Symbiothrix dinenymphae | reverse complement strand
GTGCCAATAGTTTGTTGGTGACTCCGGCATACGAATTTTGTTCTTGCAGCAAAGTTGGCACTCCCATTTTGGATGCCGCTTTCAAAAGCGGTCCGCTGGCATAGCCGCCTACCCCAATCGCAATGTCCGGACGAAATTCTTTCACTATTTTTCGCGCTTTACTTAGGCTTCGACCCAATTTGCACAGCACGGCAATGTTTTTTAGCAGGTGTTTCCGGTCAAATCCGGCAACGGGCAGTCCGATTATTTTATATCCGGCGGCGGGTACTCGCTCCATTTCCATACGGTCTTCCGCACCCACAAACAGAATTTCTGCTTCCGGATGTCGTGCCTTGATTTCGTTGGCAATTGAGATTGCCGGAAAAATGTGCCCCCCTGTGCCGCCTCCACTAATTATTGCTCTCATAATTAGTTTTTTAGTTTTTCACGATTATTTTCTTTGTCACTACTATCCCGTCAACCGTGATGCGCACCAGATAAAGCCCTACGCCCAAGTTGGACACATTTATCTTGTCGGAGGAACCGGTATCCTTCAAAACCAATTGTCCCGTTTGATTGTAAAATTCGACTTTCTCGATGCCTGAATCGCTCTTGATGAACAAAACATCTCTGACCGGATTGGGATAAGCTTCCACATCGCGTGGTGCCACTTTTTTAAGTGGTGTGCCGGAACTCACACTCAATGTGCGTGTTTGTACCATCCTCAGATAGTTGCCATTACCGGCTTGCTCAGCTACAATTTTGACCGAGCCGGCACCAACGATAGTCAAGATATTGCCGTCAATCGTTGCTACATTGGTGTTTTCGCTTGTGTAGGTGACCGGCAATCCCTCATTGGTGGTGGTGATGGGCAGTTCAATGGGTTCGTCGCCAACCATTTTGAGCGTAAATGCCTCAAATGTAAATGTTTGTGGTGCTCTACCCACTGTTAGCGTGCATGTTACCGGTGTTGCAGGCGCAGTGTAGTAATTGCCCGCTTGTGTGGCAACAATTTCGACCGAGCCGACACCCACGATAGTTAGGACACTATCATCCACAATCGTTGCGACTGCCGGATTTTTGCTTTCGTAGCTGATGCACAAACCTTTATCAGAGGTTGCAGACAGTATAAACGCTGTATCGCCATACACTTTAGCCGGAAATTCCGCAAACGTAATGACCTGTTGCGCTTGTTGGGTGGGGTCAGGTTGAATTTCATGCGCCTTATAATAGTAGGTGCTAATTTCATCCAATTCCCAAGTGCCACCCGTGTAGTTGTAGTTAGACTTTTCTGCAGTATTGCCTACGTAATCAATTTTATACTTGCCGGATTCTACCCAGGCATTATTATTCCATATATATTCAACTGACGAAGTATTTTTGCCATCGCTATTGTATTCGTATGTTGTTTTTACAACTCCGGCCCATACACTCCCACTTGGATTGTAGTACGACTCTGCCGAGATTTGATTACCCATGGCATCGTAGAGATTCTTAAATGTTATGTCCCATTTCTTTGCAGAGGCATTCCAATGATATTCAGCAGTCTTCTGCTGCTCACCAAAAACGTAACGGTACTCATTTTTGCTTGAACCGACCCATCCGGAAGCAGTCGAATCATACTCCGCAATGGCAAGTAGATTGCCTCGGGCATCATACACCGTTTCCTTCCGGTTTGAAGCGACCCAATCGGAGCCAACCCAAGTATAGTCAATCCGCGAAGTAGGGTGATTAAGCGTATCATAAGTGGCTACATATTTGGTTCCTTGCCAAGAGCCATTCCAAATGCGGGAAGCCCATAAAATTTTATTGCCTCGCGCATCGTAGGCGTATTCATCTTCGTTGAGCCAAAAATCGTTGTCGGCATCCCAGCCATAACATTTGATTGTTGTACCGTTTTCGTAATAGTACTCGACAGAATCCAACATTGTCCAACCACCTGCGCCGTCAAGTTTAGAGTAGGTATAATCTAATGCTTTACCGGTAGTTGGGTCGTATGTGTAGGTATATTTGAAACTCTGTGTTTCATCTTCAGCCCAACTTGCACCATCCCAATCCCAGGCTGCAAGCAAGGTTTCATTGCCCTGAGCATCATATCCGGTGGTTGTCAGTCTGGAAAATTCCCAACCGGTGCCGGTCCAATTAGAGATGCTTACGGTAGCTTCTTTGCCGCTCGCCTCATCGTAGGTGTATTCATATTTGGATTGCCCTTCCCAACCGGAGCCAACCCATGAATAGGATGCTTCCGAAGTCAGCCGGTTGCGGGTATCATAAACGCTTTCGGTTTTGGTGCCTGAACCAATCCAAGCGGCATCAGTGTCATACCAATAATAGTCTGCAGATAAAGTTTGGTTGCCGTTCGCATCGTAGGCACGTTCTTCTTTGGTTTTTTCGCGCCAAGTGTAACCGTCGTATTCGTATTCAATATGCTTGGTGCGATTTCCATACACATCGTATTCGTATTCATTTTTGCTGATGGGGGCAGGATACCAGGAAACGCCTGTCCATGCGTAGTTCTCAAACGACGTGATATGACCATACGCGTCATATTGGTAGATTTGTTTGTCGGACAGAGTTCTGACACCTGTACCGTCAACCGTTTCAGTCACAACGCTATCGGCGAACTGTTTGACGATGGTGTTTCCTGTGGATGCCGCGCGAAGTTTGTTAGCCGGAATAGTCCGTTGAATCGGGTGTGGAGGCATCTCCATACGCCTTTTCGCCGTATTTGATAATACTGCATTTGCACCTACCGGTAAGGCAACTAATGCTATCAGTAAACCTATCTTTTTCATACACTTACCTATTAAAATTAGTGTTTATTGTAAAAACGCCGCAAAGGTACGCATTATTTCCGAAATAATGCGTATCTTTGCGCCCGAATTTTGAACTTTATATAAAAACAAATGAAAAAATATAATTTAGTGAACAACATTTGCGGGTGGGTAGTGTTTGCAATCGCCTCTGTGGTCTATCTGCTGACCATTGAGCCGTCCATGAGTTTTTGGGATTGCGGCGAATTTATCTCTTCTGCCTACAAGTTGGAAGTGGGTCACCCTGCCGGTGCGCCGATGTTTATGCTTTTCGGCAATTTCTTTTCGCATTTTGCCTCTAATCCTGCCGATGTGGCGCTGTGGCTGAATGCTTTGTCTGCCATGTTTAGCGCATTGACCATTTTGTTCCTCTTTTGGACGATTACGCATTTGGTGAAAAGGCTGGTCTTAGGCTGGGGTGCGCAGGCCAAGCCTGCCATGACAACGGCACAGTTGATTACGATTTTAGGCTCTGGTGCTGTGGGCGCGTTGGCTTACACGTTTTCGGACACTTTCTGGTTTTCGGCGGTGGAAGGGGAAGTTTATGCCTGTTCTTCGTTTCTCACAGCCATTGTGTTTTGGTTGATATTGAAATGGGAAGATGTGGCAGACGAGCCTCAGTCCGGTCGTTGGTTGATTTTAATTGCCTATCTGACAGGCGTTTCGGTGGGTATTCACTTACTTAATTTGCTGTGTATTCCTGCCATCGTGTTAGTCTATTACTTCCGCAAGACAAAAACACCCACATGGAAAGGTATTGTCGCTGCGTTGCTGATTGCGTTTGGCACTGTGGCGGCTGTTCTCTACGGCTTGGTGCAGGGATTGGTGGAAGTGGCAGGGGTGTTTGAACTGTTTTTTGTCAATACACTGCATTTGCCTTACAACACGGGGGTTGCCGTTTATATGGTTCTCCTTTTTGGCATTCTTACTTACGGCATTTGGCTGAGCATGAAGGCGACGGACAATGCCGCACAACTGAGAAACGCGAAAATTGTCTTTGTCGTGTCGATTGCCCTGCTGGGTATTCCTTTTCTGGGTAGCGGCATTTGGTTGGGTATTTTGCTTCTCATCATCCTGTGCTGCTATCTGTTTATCTCGAAAAAAATCAGTCCGGTGGCACTCAACTCCATTTTGATTGGGCTTCTGGTGATGACGATTGGCTATTCTGCCTACGCGCTGACCCTGATTAGGGCAACGGCTAACACGCCGATGAATCAAAATGCGCCGGATAATATCTTTACTTTGCGCGAATATCTGAGCCGTGAACAATATGGTGCGACGCCTCTGTTCTACGGGCAAACCTTTGTGGCAGAGGTGCAGCGCAATACCAAAACAGGGGAAGTCATCTATGAAGACAGTGGTCCGATTTGGTCGCGCGTCCCGAAAAAAGATGCCTCCGAGCCGGATAGATATTACGAATCGGGACGCAAATCATCACCGGTATATGTGGATAAATTATGCACCCTTTTCCCCCGTATGTATAGCTCAACCGGCAATCATGTGCAGGGTTATAAGCAATGGTCAAACTTCAAAGGCGAGAAAGTGCGCGTTCCGGAAATGCAAGAAGACGGGAAAATGGGTTCAAGAGTGGTTATGAAGCCTACTTTTGGTGAAAATTTGCGTTACTTCTTCTCCTATCAAGTCAATTTTATGTATTGGCGTTATTTTATGTGGAATTTCGCCGGTCGGCAAAACGATATTCAGGGGCATGGCGAAGTGGCAAACGGCAATTGGATTACCGGTATCCCGTTTTTGGATGCGTCACGCGTGGGTCCGCAAAAGGGACAACCCGACTTCATCGCTAAAAACAAAGGGCACAATACCTATTATATGTTGCCTTTGCTGCTGGGGCTACTGGGCATTTTGGTGCAACTAAAATCCGGGAAAAGCGGCACACAGCAGTTCTGGGTATGCTTTTCACTCTTCTTTATGACCGGGTTGGCTATTGTGCTTTACTTAAATCAACCGCCCTACCAGCCGCGTGAACGGGATTATGCGTATGCCGGCTCGTTTTATGTCTATGCCATCTGGATTGGGATTGGCGTGCTGGGTATTATCAAAGGTTTGGAAAAATTGAAACTGCCTGCGACTATCTCTGCGGCACTTGCAACGGTGCTGAGCCTGCTGGTTCCCATACAAATGGCATCGCAAACGTGGGACGACCACGACCGCTCTAAACGCTTTGTAGGGCGCGATTTGGGTCGCAACTACCTGGCTACATGTGAACCCAATGCGATTATTTTTACCTGTGGCGACAACGACACATTCCCCTTGTGGTATGCTCAGGAGGTGGAAGGCTACCGCACAGACGTCCGTGTATGTAATTTGAGCTATCTGCAAACGGATTGGTATATCAGTCAAATGAAGTGTCAGGCTTATGAATCTACCCCGTTGCCCATCGATTGGGAACGCTGGGAATATGTGCAGGGCACACATGAGGCGGCATATATTGTGCCGATGGACCCGGAACCATGGACGGCAGAGCGGGCGTTTAATCGCGTGAAATCCGATGACCCTCGCACGAAACGCCTCCCGCGCTACAATGTGTCGGTGGATAATATCCCGACTCATCGTGTGATTTTCCCCGTAGATGCCAAAGCCGCGATTGCCTCAGGCACGGTCAACGCAGCAGATTCCGCCCGCATTGTACCTTATATGCTGCTGAACTTGGGCGAAACCAAAAATGAAGCAGGACAAGTGGTGGAAGGCGCGAAAAACATTCTTAACAAGTCGGAGATGATGATGCTGGATATACTGAAAAACAATGCGGATTGGAAACGACCTGTATATATGAGTACGACGGTTGGCGGCGAAAATTGGGCACGCATGCAGCGCTATTTCCGTCAGGATGGTATGGCTTACCGCTTTGTGCCGATGGAAACTTACCAGGGAATGGATGCCAATCTCGTTTACGACAATTTTATGAATAAGTTTGAGTGGGGAAATATGGACAAGGAGCAACTCTATCTGGACGAAACATGCCGCCGGTTGGCGACCACCTACCGCACCTATTTTGGACGGTTGGCGCGCACTTTGGCAGAGCAAGGGGATGTGGAACGCACCGAAGCCGTTGTTGACCGTTGCTTGGAAGTGATTCCCGACCGCAATTTGCCGCTCGAATACTATTCCGCAGCCGATTTAGCCGAAGCACTCGCACGGGTGGGCAAAACGGAAAAAGCGGTTAAACTCTACACGATATTAGCCGATGTGTTGGAGCGGGAGTTGAATTGGTACACGCGCCTGAACACCAACCACTACGGCACTATTCTCAACGATGTGCGTAGAGACCTTGCTGCCATGCAATACATTCTCTACTACTTCTCTGAGAATGCCAAAGAGCAGATGAGCCACTACGAGGCGACTTACGAAGCGGCAGTAAACCGCTATCAGAGTATTGTCGGGAATAACAGGTGATAGATGTGTATCGAGCAGCCTCCTTTCCTGTATCGCATCCTGTTTCCGAATGCCCATTGGCGGTTTAGTTCGGACGACAAGGCAGTGTATTTGACTTTCGACGATGGTCCCATCCCGGAGATGACCCCGTGGGTGCTGGATTTGCTGGATAAATACAACATCAAGGCAATATTTTTTTGCGTCGCCGACAATGTGCGCAAATATCCCGAAATTTATCGGGACATCCTGAAACGCGGACACCAAACCGGCAATCACACCTACCACCACCTGCAAGGCTGGAAAACGAGTTTCAAAACATACATCAACGACACAGAGGCGGCTAAACAACTGATTGACAGCAAATTGTTTCGCCCGCCGCATGGCTACCTCCGCCCGCGACAACTCAGAGCCTTGGCAAAGCAGTTCAAACTGATTATGTGGGATGTGCTGACGCGCGATTACAGCAGCCTGCGAAGCGCCCAACAAGTCTTCGAGGCAGTCAAACGCTACACCCGCAACGGCTCCATAATAGTGTTTCACGACTCGCTGAAATCCAAAGGCAAAATCGAAACCGCCCTCCCGCAGTCCATCGAATGGCTATTGCAGCAGGGTTACACTTTCAAACTCATCCCGCAATGAAATTCCCGTTTCGCAGCCGCAAAGGGCATGGCATCCACTCGCCATTCGTCTTCAATCTGGTCACCAAAGTGATTGAAGAAACAGCCCCATTCTACGCCTTCGAAGAAATAGAAAACTTCCGAACCGAACTCCTCGCAAGAGGCGACACCCTAAGCAAAATCACAGCCAAAGAAGCCCAACCACCCAACTACGGCAAACTCCTCTTCCGCATAGTGCACTATTTCAAATGCCGCAACATACTGGAAATAGGAGCATCCACAGGCATAACATCCCTATATTTAGCATTAGCCCGACATTTGCCAATTACCGGCGCAGGCACTGAAGCAGGCTCCGACCTATGCCGAACAAACACATTTGATTTAATCGTCATTCATCGCCTGCCTGCGGGCACTACCGCAGCGCAGTTGCTGGAACAATTGCGCCCGACTATCGGCGAAAACACGCTGATTGTCGTGGATAGCATCTACAAGCAGCCGGAAATGAAACATTTGTGGCAGTTGTTGCAACAAGGGGGGTCGAGCCCTTGTCAAAACCTTTGTCAGAGCCCTTCTCAGGACCCTTCTCAACGCCTTTGCCAATCCACCATCACTCTCGATTTGAAGCATTTAGGCATGGTCTTTTTCAATCAAAGTTTGCCGAAAAAACAATACAAAATATATTTCAATGGGAAAAAGTAAAATTTACACGGGAACAGGCGACACAGGCTTCACCTCCTTGGTGGGCGGGAAGCGAATCGCCAAAACAGATTTGCGCATTGATGCCTACGGGACGGTTGATGAACTTAATGCGTTCATTGCGTGCCTGTTAGATGAAGTAGAGGAGGCGCACGACCGCCAATTTTTGTTGCAAGTGCAGCACGATTTATTCAACTTGGGTGCCTATCTTGCTACAGAGGGAGGACTCGCCCGCTTTGAGGGGGGGCTGGGTGCTGCTGATGCGTTGGAAGCCGAGATGGACAAAATCGCCGCATTAGTCCCACCGAGCAACAAATTTATTTTGCCGGGCGGGTGTCGAAGCAATTCGTTGGCTCATGTCTGTCGCACCGTCTGCCGCAGAGCCGAAAGATGCCTTTATACGCTTTCTGAGCGCGATTTGGTGGATGCGGCGGCGTTGAAATACATCAACCGACTGTCCGATTATTTCTTCCTTCTGGCACGCAAACAAAGTTTTATTTCCAAACAAGCAGAAATTTTTTGGGAAAACACTTGCAAATAAAAAGAATTTTACTACTTTTGCGCGAAATTTGAAACGTTATGTACTGGACTTTAGAATTAGCTTCAAAATTAGAGGATGCGCCTTGGCCTGCCACCAAAGACGAATTGGTTGACTATGCCATACGCTCCGGTGCGCCCCAGGAGGCGGTGGAAAATTTGCAGGAAATAGAAGACGAGGGAGAAATCTACGAGTGCATCGAAGACATCTGGCCCGATTATCCCAGCAAAGAGGATTTTTTCTTCAACGAAGAAGAATATTGATGAGTGGGAGTTGGTGCGTGTTTTGCTTTCGCCCCCACACACGGGGGCTGGCTGAAAAGGCTTTGTCATTGCAGGGCAAGCCCGCAGAAATCGCATTTGCCAAACCTGTTAGGTCTTAAAGACCTAACAGGTTTTTTCTGCCCCCATAAAAAAACGCATAACCGTCAGCGGATTTACATAGTTAAGTACCGTTTAATTTTCCTTTTCACAGATGCCGAATTTATTAAACACGCCCGTATCAAATCAAATTCTTTTGCTGATAGATTGCTCAATTTGATATAGTCTTTGTTTTCGATTTGATACCGACTACTCAGCAAACTTTTACTCATTACATCTACTTGTTCGCCGTATATATATGTGTCAAGTGGAAAAGCAAATGTGTTGCATTCTGATATTACGACCCCTTTTTCAAAATAATAGCAATTGAAATTAGACGTAGCATCTTCTATACATCCGTGTTTTTTAGGCAAATAGTTTGGAGTGTGGTCTTTGCTCGTTGGGAGGCTTGCAACAATCAAATCATCGCCGGAGCCTCCCAAAACGATAAAATACTTATTCTTGGGTGTGTTGCCATTTTTGAAAAAGAACGGGGTGAAATAAAGTATTGAACCGGCGGTGTACATTCGTTCAGTATTTTAATGATTCAAACATTTCTGACGTTTCTTTGTTTTCCAAATACCTTTCAGCGGAACATCCACTAAGATAATAGGTAAAATCTATCTCCTTGTCGGAGTGGTTTTTCTTTCCGTTAGTGAAATCATCTAACAGCTCATTGTCTTTGGCGATGCAATACCACGCGGAATTTTCATTATGTGTCAATTCAACCAATTGTGTTGCTGTTTTGTTTCCAAATTTCCGTATCACCTCGTCCAGCAATTCAATGTCATTGTCTGAAAATTCATCGTCACAAAACGGCGTTTTTGAATGAATGTATGTAGAGCCGCTTTCGTCTGTTTTTGTGATAAAATTGCGTAACAAAACAGGCTCATCGTCCGATAAATCAATGTAAAAATCTTTTGCAACCGGTCCGGCTTGCCACACTTCAAAGTTTATCCCAAAAAATGGAGTGTTGTTTTTTATTGCCGAGTGCTCCTCTATCAAATAGAGCAATTTGAGTATTTTTGTTTTACTCAAATTGGGTATTCTCTCCGATAAATACACGACAGTATTACCAATCTTGCTGATAGTGTCTTCTGAGTAGTGTTTCATAACCATTTATATTTTTAATTTGTGGAGTATAGCGGACTTGAACCGCTCACCTCGACACTGCCAGTGTCGCGCTCTACCGGATGAGCTAATACCCCTTTTTTTTAAATTTACACCAGTTTTGCCAATGTTGCTTTTACTCGCTTCATGGCTTCTGTCAGCAGTTTTTCGGAGGTGGCGTAGGAGAAGCGGAGGCAGTTGGGTGCTCCGAAGGCTTTGCCGCCTACTGTTGCTACGTGTCCTTCCTCCAGCAAAAACATTGCGAGGTCGGCTGAATCGTTGATTTTTTTGCCGTTGAACATATCGCCGTTCACATAATACGTTTTACCTATATAATAGGAAGCGTCCGGAAACAGGTAGAACGCGCCTTGCGGTTCGTTGACTTGGAAGCCCTGTATGTCGCGTGCCAATGTGAGTATCAAATCGCGGCGCTTTTGGAATGCCTGACGCATCGTTTCTACGCACTCTTGCGAGCCGATGTAGGCTGCTTCGGCTGCTTTTTGGGCGATATTGCTTGGTCCGGAGGTGTATTGTCCCTGCAATTTGTTGCATGCCGAGGCGAGCCATTGCGGTCCTGCCATCCAGCCGAGCCGGTAGCCGGTCATCGCATAAGCCTTTGATACACCGTTGATTATGACTACGCGGTCGCGCACGTTTTTGAATTGTGCGATGCTCTCGTGCTTGCCTATATAATTGATATGTTCGTAAATTTCATCGGAAATAATCGTGATGTTCGGATAGTTTGCCAGCACGTCTGCCATTTTTCGCAATTCCGTGCGGGAATAAACGCTGCCGGTGGGATTGGATGGCGAACAGAGTATCAGAGCCTTGGTTTTCGGCGTGATAGCGGCTTCCAATTGCGCGGGCGTGATTTTGAAATCCTGCGTGATGTCGGCGGTCACAATCACGTTGGTGCCTGCCGCCAATTTTACCATTTCCACATAACTCACCCAATAAGGCGCGGGCACAATCACCTCGTCGCCCGGACCGATAATGCTCAACAGCACATTGCAGACCGACTGTTTCGCCCCGTTGGAACACACAATTTGGTCTGCCTTGTAGTCGAGCCCGTTTTCTGCTTTCAGTTTGCCGACAATCGCATTTCGCAGCGACAAATAGCCTGGAACGGGCGAATAGAACGAAAAATTGTCCTCAACCGCCTTTTGAGCCGCCACCTTAATGGCATCGGGCGTAAAAAAATCAGGTTCGCCCACACTCAAATTGATTACATCAATCCCCTGAGCCTTCAATTCGTTGCTTTTTTGCGACATCGCCAGCGTTTCGGACGGCGACAGGGCTGCTAAACGTTCAGATACCATATTTTTAATAAATTAAAACGCTGCAAAGGTAATGATAAATAACTAATTTACCAAACAACAAAGAAAATGAAATTATTTACCTACCTTTGCACGATTTTTTTTGAGTATGTTTAAGTCATGTGTGATATTTGGGAAATATGTGCTGTTGATGTCGCGGACTTTTGCCGTGCCGCAACGGTGGGTCGTGTTTTTCAAGCAAATTGTTAAAGAAATCCACAAGTTGGGGGTCGATTCGATTGGCATTGTGATTTTCATTTCCGCTTTTATTGGGGCGGTTATCACGATGCAGGTATCGCTCAATATCTATTCGCCGCTAATTCCCTCATTTACAGTTGGTTTTATGACGCGCGAAATCATTTTGCTGGAATTTTCGTCCAGTATCATGTGCCTGATTTTGGCAGGGAAAGTGGGGTCAAATATTGCTTCTGAACTGGGTACGATGCGCGTGACAGAGCAAATCGACGCATTGGAAATTATGGGTGTCAATTCGGCTAACTACCTGATACTCCCTAAGATAGTTGGC
>NZ_BBRU01000178.1:0-702 GCF_001431085.1 Candidatus Symbiothrix dinenymphae | reverse complement strand
GGCATAACAAAAGACAGAGGTAAGACGGCTGCAATTGTAAAAAGCCTGCGCGCCAATAGTGGTAACGCTGTTGGGTATGTTGACAGAGGTAATACCGCTGAAACCGGAAAACGCATAGTCCGGAATCCTTGTAACAGAACTTCCAATATTCAGCGTTGTAATGGACGAAAGGTTTCTAAACGCCGCGTACAGATGAACGGGACCACTATGATTTAACCAAGTACAATTTGTGGCATTGTAGTTCATCGTAGCAAGGGAGTTGCAACCTTGAAAGGCATCGTTTCCTATACTCATTATACCCTGCGGAATGGTTACCGAAAGAAGATTACTGCAATTCTGAAAAGCATACGACGGAATGATTTTAAGTCCGCTACCTATGCTTAGTGAAGTTGCTCCGCTACAACCATAGAAAGCATACTGATCCAGACTTGTTACATTACCGGGAATAGTAATGGAGGCAATACGGCTACAGCCCCTGAAAGCAGAAGCAGAAATGCTTGTAAGCCCACTACCGATGCTTAATGAAGTTGCGCCGCTGCAACCATAAAAGGCTGAACTGCCAATGCTTGTCACACTATTCGGAATAGAAATGGAAGTAATACCGTCACAACCATAAAACGCATCGGCAGCAATAGTGTCTACACTCGCTCCTATATTCAGTGTCATCAATGATGTACGGTTGTAAAATGCACTATTCAGTGA
>NZ_BBRU01000177.1:0-702 GCF_001431085.1 Candidatus Symbiothrix dinenymphae | reverse complement strand
GTCTTTTTCTACAATATGGGGATTGAAGTTGATTTTTATATTCCCGATGCCACAACAGCCATTCAGGTATGCTACAACCTCGACAACAGTGACGGCACATTTGACAGGGAAGTGACCGCCCTGCTCAAAATATCGACTGTATTGGAATGTAACAGGCTTTTGATTGTTACACGCGATGCCGAGCGAACGTTGAAATTAGAAGATAAGACCATTGAAGTAGTTCCCGTTTGGAAATGGCTTTTGAATCAAAAATGAAAATGCCATGCCGTCTAAAAAATCGTATTTGCAAAAAAAAGTGTTAAAATGCTGATTTGAAAAATAATTTTCTCAAATATTTGCGTATGTCAAATATTTTATCGAACTTTGCGCGATTTTTGGGAAAGTTATGGTTGTGTCGAAGCTTTATTTGGTTCCAACTCCCATCGGCAATTTGGAAGATATGACTTTCAGGGCTATCAGGGTGTTGAAAGAGGTTGATTTAATTTTGGCAGAAGACACGCGCACAACGAGTTTTTTGTTGAAGTATTTTGACATACAGAACAAAATGCAGTCGCACCATAAGTTTAACGAACACCAAACGGTAGAATGGCTTATTGCACAATTGACTGATGGTAAATCCATTGCGCTGGTTTCTGACGCTGGCACACCGGGGATTTCGGATCCGGGGTTTTTGTTGGCAAGAGCGTGTGTACAAGCAGGGAT
>NZ_BBRU01000176.1:0-703 GCF_001431085.1 Candidatus Symbiothrix dinenymphae | reverse complement strand
TTCGGAACGTGCCCTACGAAAAGCAGCGCATCATCCCCTGTCATATTGGCAACGGCGGCTCCATCACGGCGATTAAAAACGGCAAGTCGGTGGACACGTCCATGGGGATGACCCCTGTGGAAGGGCTGTTGATGGGTACGCGCTGCGGCGATGTGGATGCCGGCGTACTCACGTTTCTGATGGAAAAAGAGCATTTGGATGCGCAAGGTATTTCCCGGTTGATTAACAAGCAGAGCGGCGTGGACGGGCTGTCGGGCGTGTCGTCCGATATGCGCGAAATTGAGACGGCGGTGAAAGCGGGCAACGAAAGAGCCATCATGGCATTGAAAGTCTATGAATACCGCATCAAAAAGTACATCGGAGCCTACGCAGCAGCCTTAGGAGGCGTAGACATCATCGTCTTCACCGGCGGCGTAGGCGAAAACCAAACAGGCCTGCGCGCGTCCGTCTGCAAAAACTTAGACTACATGGGCATCCAAATCGACCCCGAACGCAACAAAGTACGCAGCGAAGAAATCATCATCAGCACAGACAGCGCGAAAGTGAAAGTGGTGGTAATTCCAACTGACGAGGAGTGGATGATTGCGCAAGATACAGCAGAGTTGGTGGGGTGATTTTTTTTTTTACAGTGTAGCTTCCGTCTGTTACCCCGTATGGGGTACAATTTTGATAACCCCGTACAAGCGATAGCGCAGTGCGGGGT
>NZ_BBRU01000175.1:0-706 GCF_001431085.1 Candidatus Symbiothrix dinenymphae | reverse complement strand
GTATGGACGAAGGACCCACTAACGGCACCACAGGGATGTTTTTGTGCTGCGCCATCGCCACCACATCCGCCCCTGGGTCGGCAATCGCGGGGCAGCCTGCCTCCGAAATAATGCCCATCGAATAGCCGTCTGCAATCGGTTTCAAAAACTCCAACAATTCCCCGTGCGAAGTATGTTTGTTAAGCGTAAAAAAAGTGCAGTCGTCAATCGGAAAATCGGGGTCGGTCTGCTTGAGAAATCGCCGAGCCGTCCGCACATTTTCGACAATGAAGTGGCGAATTTTAGCAATGATTTCCGCATTGTAGGGGGGCAAAACGCGGTCGATGGGCGTTTCGCCAAGTGTGACGGGGATTAAATACAGCGCAGGTTTTTCTTCCATGCCTAAAATTTCACCTCCAATAATTCGTGTCCTAACTGGTGCAAAGCCGATTCGATTTTTTTTCGTTGCCTCAAACGCGGCTTTTTTAATCCGGAAGAATAGTGATGTAATGACTCTTGTTTGAAGCCTGTCAAGCGTTTCAATCCGATGGGTGAGAATATTTTGTTGTAGTGATTCAGAAAACTTTGCATATCATATTCGAATGCAATCGTATATTCACTCTGCAATATTGCAGGCAATTCACTTTTATCTCGCGAATTGACAAACAACTCCAAGCCTTTCAAAGCATCGGCTTTTGCCGCCTCAGGGGTGGGTCCGGCACCATAG
>NZ_BBRU01000174.1:0-707 GCF_001431085.1 Candidatus Symbiothrix dinenymphae | reverse complement strand
CGAGTGGCTCAGCCAGATGCTGACCTACATAGAGGGCAACATCCAATTTGTGGACGAATATTTAAAGGCAAACATCCCGCAAATCAAAGCAATCATCCCCGAAGCATCGTTTTTGCTGTGGTTAGACTGCCGCGAATTGAAGTTGAGCCAGCCGGATTTGGTCATGCTTTTCAAAGACAAAGCAGGCTTGGCACTCAACAACGGCAAAATGTTCGGCAAAGAAGGCATCGGCTTCATGCGAATGAATGTAGGTTGCCCCCGCAGTGTGCTCAAGCAGGCTTTGAATCAACTGTCAGTGTCAGTGTCATTGTGAGTGTCAGTTTGAGTGTCATTGCGGGTCAAGCCCGCCATTGTATTGTTCTTTTTCTTACCTTTGCACCGTGAAAACAGAATAAATTAAGAATTAAGAATTAAAAATTAAGAATTAAAAATATAAATAATGAAGATTGCAAATAATGCAATTGTGTCTGTGGGATACAAATTGTATGTGAAAAACGAAGAAGGGAAAGATGAGCTGATGGAGGAAACGACCCCCGACAACCCCCTACGGTTTATGTATGGCGTGGGTATGATGCTGCCCGCCTTTGAAAAACCGCTGCTCGGCAAGGAAGCCGGCGACCGCTTTTCGTTCAAGCTCTCCTCCGAAGAGGCTTACGGCGAATACTTTGAAGAACAAGTGGTAGAATTGGCACGCAGTTTGTTCGAGG
>NZ_BBRU01000173.1:0-713 GCF_001431085.1 Candidatus Symbiothrix dinenymphae | reverse complement strand
TGGGATTTCCTACAAAATAAAAATAAACATTAATAATTATAATTAAAATAACTCAGATATGAAAAGAGTATTTTTATTTTGCATCGTTGCCGCACTCAGTCTCTTTTATCCGATACAGGCACAAAACAAGTTAACCGTCAATGCCGACCAAGGCGTGGTTACGACTAATCAATGGACGAAATACGCGAACAATCCGGTGTTCGGCGGCGCGGACCTCGGCACGTATTTCGATATGACGATGCTGCAAGAGGATGGCAAATACAAGATGTGGTTCTCGTGGCACCGCAAAAGGTCGATTGCTTACACCGAAAGCAAGGACGGAATTAATTGGTCTGAACCTCAAGTCGTTCTCGCTTCCAATCGCGACTCCGGTTGGGAAAATGAGGTCAATCGCCCCGGCATTGTTAAGCGGGACGGCGTGTATCATCTTTGGTACACCGGTCAGGTTTGGCACGACGATTGGTCGAAAAGCAGGTCATGGATTGGTTACGCAACGAGTACCGACGGAATCCACTTTGAAAGGAAATCGGACAAACCCGTTTTAACGGCAGAAGCAGGTTGGGAAAGAGAACTTACCGTGATGATTCCGAATGTTGAATGGGATGCCGACGCTAAACTTTACAAGATGTGGTATTCCGGCGGAGAGACACACGAACCGGACGCTGTCGGGTACGCAACAAGCCCGGATGGGCTTGTTTGGACGAAATACAAAA
>NZ_BBRU01000172.1:0-714 GCF_001431085.1 Candidatus Symbiothrix dinenymphae | reverse complement strand
TGGGGGGATTCCTATTGTCGGCATGACTTCTCACGGCGTCTGGTCTGATACCACCTTTTACATTACCACACCGGGCTTCAATTTGCCTAATGTCAGCAGAATGTCCCGACCCGGCTACACGTTCACCGGTTGGAACAACAGTGGTGGAAGTCCGGTCTCTTCTATACCGGCTCACCATGCCCAAAACGAAGTTTTTGATGCCCAATGGCTTGCGAATACGTACAAGTTGAAATTTGACAAAAATACGACCATTCCCGGGGCGCAAGTGACTGCACCCACTATCCCCTCCCCTCCGGATCTGCCCTACAAGGTTGTGTCTTATGATGCAGCGGTAGGTGAATTGCCGGGAGACTTCGCGAGCGCTTGGACAGCTACTTGTCCGGGCTACACATTTAAAGGGTGGCGAACAGCTGCCCTCTCAACCGTCGGCTCTGTGTGGACACAAAATACGATATACGCGGTTGCCCACGACACCACGCTTTATGCCTGGTGGGCGCCTCGCAAGTGTGCCGTCAACTACGACACGAACGGCGGAACTTTACCCGCGCCTTATGGTGATTACAGAACGGCTACTTTTACGGATTCGTTCTCGGTGGAGTGGGGGCTGTCAAGCCTGCCAACGCCCACGCGAAGCGGTTATAACTTTGACGGCTGGATGAGTAATGCGGCTCTTAACGGTAATCCCGTAACAAGTATCCCGGACAATTGCGGCAC
>NZ_BBRU01000171.1:0-714 GCF_001431085.1 Candidatus Symbiothrix dinenymphae | reverse complement strand
GTATTCGGAGTTTGTGAAGATGGACAATCGGCAGCCGTGCTTGGATAAAATCAAAAACATCCCTGAAATTTTTCTGTCGGACTGGAAAACAGCCCTGCTCTTGGAACGCCTCACTCGCAAAACGCAAAACATTATGGACTTGCTAAAGACCTACAAGGGCGACTGGAACGCGGTTTTTTACATCACGTTGGCACGCAATTTTGGGTTCGGCATCAACAACGATGCCTTTGAACGCCTCGCCAAAAGTCTGCCGCTCAACATCGTGAACAAACACAGCCACTCGTGCCTCCAAATTGAGGCGCTGTTTTTGGGACAAGCCGGATTGTTGGATGAAACAGATATTGACGACAAATATCACCATTGTTTAAGGTCGGAATATCAGTATCTGCAACAAATGTATGACCTGAAACCATTGGAAGGGGATATATTTAAACGGATGCGGTTGCGTCCGAACAATTTTCCGCACATCAAAATCGTGCAACTGTCCGGATTTATCCAACACACGCCCACACTGTTTTCCAAAGTTCTGGACACACATTTGGTCGATGGGCTCCGAAAGTTGTTTGAAAGCGGCGTAAGTCCCTACTGGGAAACGCATTACAATTTCAAACAAGTGAGCGAAAAGAGACAAAAAGTGTTAGGACAATCGGCGATTGACATCCTGCTCATCAATACGGTGGCGCCGATAGTGTTTGCCTACGGGCATTCGAGAGA
>NZ_BBRU01000170.1:0-721 GCF_001431085.1 Candidatus Symbiothrix dinenymphae | reverse complement strand
TTCCAAAGGTACGTGCCATTTTTAACAACTCCGGTAGACTTGGCAATAGTTTCCCTTCGGCGACAGTATCGGTATATTTTCTACTTTTTCCCAGCAAAATAATCGGTACAAACAGTATTGCGTGATACGCTCCCCAACTGATATATGTCCAGTTAGCACCATGCCAAAAGCCGCTTACAAGGAAGATAATGAACGTGTTGCGCACCGTTTGCCATTTTGAGCCGCGACTTCCACCCAACGGGATGTACAAATAATCGCGAAACCATGTGTTGAGTGAAATATGCCAACGCCGCCAAAATTCGGCTATGTTGCGCGAAAAATAGGGAAACCTAAAGTTTTGCAAAAACTTGAATCCCAACAGTTTACCAATTCCTAACGCCATATCGGAATAGCCCGAAAAGTCGCCGTAAAACTGAAAAGTGCAGAAAATTGCACCCAAAAGCAGCGCACTGCCCGAATAAGCATCCGAATTATTGAAAACCTCATTGGCAATCGTGGCGCAATTGTCGGCGATAACCACTTTTTTGAACAGCCCCCAAAGAATTTGCCGCATCCCATCGACAGACAAGGCATAGTCAAACGTTCGGCGTTTGTAAATCTGCGGCAGTAAATTGGTAGCCCGCTCAATCGGTCCCGCCATTGCCAGCGGGAAGATGCTCACAAAAAGGAAAAATGACACCACATCGCGAGTAGGCTCAAACTTTTGCCGATAAACATCAAT
>NZ_BBRU01000169.1:0-722 GCF_001431085.1 Candidatus Symbiothrix dinenymphae | reverse complement strand
CCGACGAAATATCGTCTGCCGAAATCACAAAGTAACTTGCAAAACCGATGCAGAGAATCGTAAAAAACAATATGGCACTAAATTTGTTCATCAGAATCTAAAATAAATGAATGGATTATAGGTTGAACCAACCAGCATGGCGGTTGAGGCGCACAAAAAGGCGACATTCGTAACCGGTGCCAGATATTTGTACCCTTTCGCAGTCCACCGATAAACCCGCGATTTCGGAGGGAAAAATTCGTCCCAAGGCAGACACAGGATGAGTACACCGGCAAACCAAAAAGTGTGTTCCAATAAATCGGTGAAAAATTGCGGATTTATGGCGGATTCGGAATAAAAGAGGTTGATTACAAACGCTTTAAGTTTGCTGAAATCGGTAAAATAAAAAATGGACCAGCTGAAACCGGTTAGGAATAGCGTGTACAGGTGCTTGACGATGCCGGGGGTTTTGTCCAATACTGATTTCATCTTTTTTTCAATAATCATAAAAACGCCAAAATACATTCCCCAGAGCAGAAAATTCCAGTTGGCACCGTGCCATATTCCGGTTAATGACCACACTATGAAGATATTACGTTCGTGGTGGCGGCGATTTCCACCCAAGGGAATATATACATAGTCGCGAAAAAACTGCCCGAGCGAAATATGCCAGCGTCTGTAAAAATCGCCGCAGGAAATAGCTGCATACGGATGTCGGAAGTTTTCCTCAAACCGGAAACCAA
>NZ_BBRU01000168.1:0-11362 GCF_001431085.1 Candidatus Symbiothrix dinenymphae | reverse complement strand
AACCAAAGAATTTCTCGGTTTCCTGCAGCACAACGAACCCACCATTAAGCTCTATTTAGACCGGGAGCCGCGCTTCTATGCCGATATGGGTATTACCGGCGGTTTCTGGCGCGCGCACAGTGTCCGAATCCCGACGAGCTTCTTTAACGGTTATCCCGGTGCCAGTTACGGTGGTACTAACCGCTTCTGGACGGGTATTGGCGCTCAAAAAGTAGTACATCCCGACAGCAAATCAGGTCTATGGGCTAATATGCGGTTCTATCCGCTACCGATTATCCGTTTGGCAGATTTGTATCTGATGAAAGCCGAAGCGCGCAATGAGTATCGGGATGCTCCGGACGAGGGCGTGTGGGCTGCCATCGACACGGTGCGTGCCAGAGCGGGCATTCCAACCGTGGAAGCTGCCTACACCGGCAGCTATGTGACGGCGGCAGCTTATGGAAATCATCGCGACAAACTCAAAATGCGAGACATTATCCTTAACGAAAGAGGTAACGAGTTTGCTTTTGAAGGACATCGGTTTTGGGATATGCTCCGATGCAAAAGAGCGCCGAAGGAGTTTACATCGCCCGTAATAGGTTGGAACTACGACGGCACGGATGCTGATAGATTTTTCCAGCAGAGACTCTTGCAGGATCGCACGTTTACACTGAGAGATAACCTCTGGCCACTCCCTTCGGACGAGTTGGATAAAAATTCCAAACTCATTCAGAATCCGGGATGGTAGGTTTAGTTTAGAGTTTAGATATTAGAGTTTAGATATTAGAAATTTAAAAATTATAGATTATGAATAATTTTAGGAAAATAGCAATTTTATTGCTTGTTGTAGTGGCGGGTTTTTATTCCTGCGAGGAGGGGGGACGGTTTGGGATTTCTTCGGATGATACTACTCCGCCTTCGCCGCCGGTGTTTGATACTGTATGGGCGCTTCCCGGCGGTGCCAGGATTTTTTACGAGATTCCTGCTGATGAGGATGTTATCAGTATTGAGGCTTCATTTACGGCTACGAACGGTAAATTGATAAAGTCTGCCGTGTCGTTTTTTGCGCCTTATTTGGAGGTGTTCGGCTTGCCTGATACCACCGAACAGACCCTTCAGTTGTATGCCTTAGACAGAGCGGGCAATCAATCGACAGTGCTGTCTGTTAAAGTGAAGCCGGAGGAGCCTGCCTACCGCCGAGTGGCAAATTCGCTGAACGTATATCCCGCTTTCGGCGCCATACTGCTAACCTGGGAAAACGTGTGGCAGAAGGATGGCATCGTGCAGCAGGATAGCACCCAGAGGGATGTTAACGTGTATGTGGATTTCAGCTATCCCGATAATGGGCAACAGCGTTCTATCCGTCAGGTGATTTCATCAAACAAAGACGTCGAACGGCAATTTATCAACGGCTTGAATCTTTCGGAATCGGAACCGGTCAGTGTGCAGGTAACTGTTGAAGACCTCTATGGCAACCGTACCGCAAGTATTGATACGATGATACGCCTGAAGACCGATAAACAGCTCGACAAAAGCAAGTGGGTCTTGCCCGCCCCCGGCGTTCTTATCGAAGGGGTAGCTATGTCAAACGGGGGGGTGTATGACGGGAAGAACGAGCTTGTCATTGATGGACTCGTTAATGACGAATTGCATCCGTCAAATTACGCTTACTTTGCTAATAATCTACCTATAAATGTTCCTTTTAACTTTATGATAGACCTTCGAGATAAATACGAGCTAAGCCGTATTGTCACTCATCAGAGGCGTTTCTTTGACCCGACGACACTTGCCGCCAATCCCAGAGGCGATCTCTACCTGACTAATAATGTGGGGATATACAAAATGTATTATTGGAACGGCGATGATGACGATCCTGTAAACGACGCCTCCGGTCAATGGGTAGAAATCAGCGAGATAAAAATTCCGGTGCCTGAGCCGTCAGCGACTATTTTGGATATCGTCCGTATGGGGAAGCTCGGCGACGAGTCCCTGATGTATCCCGACAGCGCGACCTTTACACCCGCGACTCGCTGGTTCAGATACGAGGTGATTGCGCCATTTGATGAAAGTTATGGCGGTAGTCTTCAGAGCGCTAATTCTTTGTCCGAGATAACGCTATATGGGAGAAAAGCAGAGTAAAAAAAACACGAATTACAAATTAAAAATAAATAAAGATGAAAAAATGTATGATTTTGGTAGGAATTGTTGCAGCGCTTTATTCGTGCAACAATGACATGTATGACAACATCAAAGAGATGGTCAATAAGGAAGTGGTGTATCCTGCGGGATACGACCAGGCGTTTGTGGAGACCGGTACGAGAGCGGGTGACGAAAGGGTAGAAATTGATTTGTACCCCGGTCGTCCGAGTGCTGCAGAGATGGCAAAGCTTCTGTCGAAAGCGAAAAAGACGGTGGTGGAATACGGCACTGAGCGATTGGTGATAGACAGTGTGTGTTCGTGGGTGGACATTCGTAATCTCACCATTGCGAACACCTATCGCTTTAAGATTTATACCGAAGACGAGCACGGCAATAAATCCATACCGGTGGAAGCCACCGGAAAGCCTTTCACGGACGCAGATAAAGGTGCGATGGTGGTTTTAAATACACTTTCCGCTTCCGTATCGCAAGCCATTGCCATTTGTATAGAAGCCCCCGATATGTACACTTTTTGCGGTGCAAGCTACAGTTATCCCGACGAAACCAATGACACACTGAGGGAAGAATCCAATACACCCATGCTTATATTCCATGATTTGGCAGCCGGAGCAACCACTAAGGTGAACGTATCTTACCATCTATTGCCGCAGGGTGGCATTGATACCTTGCTTGTTGCAGATGTGATAGAAGTTACAACGATAGCTCAGTCAGCGTTCGACGATTACATGAACGAGACGCGAATGTTTCCTGACCCGGCATTTGTTACTCCTGCGCTGATGGGTACTTATGGCGTTACTCAAATTCCTCACACACTTTCGGCTGCCCAAGTATGCGAATTTCCCGCAAGCGACTTCGATTATGGCGGAGAGGATAAGGCTTGGCACAAAGAAGTCGGTGGTAATACAAACGGCGCAGCCCAGGCATATAGAGCGAATCGGGGCGATCCCGGTTGTCGAGTCTATGTTGGCTATGCCCCTCTTCTGAGCGGTTATGCTGTACAAAATGATGTCGCCGGTTCAGATGTCGATGACTGGCTTGTTTATACAGTGAATGTGGTGGATGCCGGAGAGTATCTTATTTCTATTAGTAATGCTACGGGTGCGGGCAACACCGCAGGTAACCTGACTATTGATCTTTTGGATTATTTTGGTAACTTTGCACTCCCTTACACCGACAACTATTGGGCTGCCGCTGTGTGGACGGATATGGTTCGTCCTGTGTATTTGAGCACGGGACTACACAAAATCAAACTAACGTTTGTTAATACAGGGTTAGGTTTGCAACTTCTACGGTTTACGAAGGTATAAAAATTTAAAATAAATAAAAGATAAAAGAATGAAGTACATTAGTAAAACAGTGTTATATACACTATTATGTGTATCCTGCGCTCCTCAGCCCCGCTTGATTGGCAATGGTGAAAAAATCATTGACATTGAGGTTATTGCATGCAATGATACGGTAATCAACAGATATTCTCCCTTTGCGGAAGATATCAAATATGGTTTTGAAAGCGGCTGTGTGGTGAAAGTCAGTAACATCTATCATTTATTCACTGCTGAAATGGCAAGAGATCCTAATTGGATAGGAATGCAGATTGGACATTGGAAATCAAGTGATGGCATCGACTGGCAAAGAGTAGAAACCATCTGTAAATCGGATGCTGACTTCACGGGAAGTTCACAACGTGCTACCGTGTGGGGGTCTAATGTGGTTTTTAATGAAGACGACGACCGCTGGCACATGTTTTACATCTACTACAAAGCAAAGCCCAATGAGCCGAATGTATTTTATATGGGCTATGATGCCATCGTACAACATTCCGTATCTACCGTAAAAGGGATGGACGGGATTGATGGTCCTTGGGAAGAGACCAATGTGTTGATGCGTTACGACGACCCGTCTAAAGATGCATGGGAAGGTTTGCAAGGTCTTGATTCGTTTTTTCCCTATAAAATAGGTAAGAAATGGTATGCCTTTTACGGTAGCGCCACCACGCAGGATCTGGCTCATTGTCAATGGCTGATAGGCTTGGCGCAAGCCGACAAAATGGACGGTCCATGGACAAGAATGTCGAAACTTAATCCTGTACATACACATGCCGAGAATCCCATTGTAGTGCAATTAAAAAACGGTGTGTATATCGCTATTGTCGATGGTCTTGAAGCCCGTAAAATAGGATATTTGCTCTCTTATGATGGTGTTCATTGGTCTAATATGCGTTACATCGACTTGGCAGCCAAGATTGAACGTTGGTGGATCGCCAGAGGGGGATTGCGTACTCCATTATCTCTTATTGAGGAGGAAGACGGCACCTATTCCATGTTTTTCACAGCAACTAAAAACTATGCAGACGGACAGAACTTCGAATGTTTAAGCAGAGCAAAGGTAAAAATTTCATATATAAATGATTAAAAATGAAAGATAGTATGAAGAATTTTTTTGTAATAAGCAGTTGCTTTTTAGCAATGGTTGCCCTTGTAAGTTGCGGCAAACCAAACAACACCGATGTAAAACCGGTAAACCTGATTTTCGACACCGACTTAGGAGAAGATTTCGGCGATGTAGGCGCCATAGCGATGCTTCACGCATTAGCGGATGATGGCGATGTAAACATCCTGGCAACCATGTCGTGCAACAGAGATGAAGATGTTATTCCGTGTATTGAGGTCTATAACACGTATTACAACCGTCCGGAAATTCCTGTCGGCGTATCGAAAGATGAAAATACCCCATCCCGAAAAGCTTATCAGAAACAGAGTAACTATTTGGACACAATTGCAACCAAATACAAACATGCAACGGCTAAATCATCGGATGCGCCGGATGCCGTAAAGCTCTATCGCCAAATTCTGAGTAAACAGCCCGACAAAAGTGTTGTCATCTGCACCATCGGTTTCTTATCCAATCTCTACCATTTATTAATGTCGGATGCAGATAAATACAGTCCGCTTTCAGGTAAAGAATTAGTGGCAAAAAAAGTAAAAATTCTGGTATCCATGGCCGGCTGGTTTCCTGAAGGAGGTGAATATAATGTAGGTCTTGATGTTCCGGCAGCAATAACTGTTGCCAAATACTGGCCAACCGAGATAATTTTCAGTGGTTTTGAGATAGGATTAAAGGTTTTTACCGGCAAAGATGTGATACAGATGCCTGTAGAAAACAATCCGGTAAAAGAAGCATTCGCCATTTGTATGAGAGAAGGTGAACCTCAAGGGCGTCCCAGTTGGGACCAACTGGCTTTACTGGTTGCCGTTAAAGGTACTGAACCCTGGTTCTCAACCGAAAGAGGGATTATTCACATAAACGACAAGGCTAAAAATACCTGGACGGCAGACGAAAACGGAACCCATCTCCGTTTAATACAAAAGGTGACGGACAAAGAACTCGAACCCATCATCGAAAATTACATGATGCATCTGCCTGTAACCAGATAAAAACATGAAGAAAGTATTATATAACAAATAAATGATTAAGAAAATGAAAAGATTTTGGACAGTACTAATGTGTGCGGTTGTCATGCTCACCGTTTATTCGTGCGGAATAACCGGTTATTCGCGCGGACAGAGTAAAAATACGCCTGTTTCGGTGATTTTCGATACGGATATAGGACCCGACTATGGTGATGTGGGCGCGTTGACAATCCTTCATGCGCTGGCAGACAGTGGCGAACTCAAGATAGTGGCAACTGTTGCGTGCAATATGTTTGAATTGTCTGTTCCCTGTATTGATTTGACCAATCGCTATTATGGGCGCCCTAATATTCCTATTGGCGCCCCACTCACAGGACCGAACGAGCCGGATATCTTCCATGATACACCGTGGACGAAAGCGTTGGTAAACAAATACCCCCACCAACTAAACTCGTCTGCCGATGCCGAAGACGCTGTGAAGGTCTATCGCAGGGTGCTTGCTGCCCAACCTGACACTTCGGTAGTGATAGTCACAACCGGCTTTTTTACAAATCTCGGTGCTTTGCTGCAATCGAAGCCTGACCAATACAGTCCTCTGGACGGCAAACAATTGGTTGCCAAGAAGGTGAAATTTTTGTCCTCAATGGCGGGAGCATTTCCCTCAGGGCGTGAATACAATGTTTATGTGGATGTGCCTGCTTCAGTGATTGTATTTGAGCAGTGGCCAACCCGCATTGTTTTCAGTGGCTACGAAATAGGATTTAAAATACCCAGTGGCGACCGCCTTGTTGCCACCACCAACATTGATTCCCCATGTCATGAATCTTATTTGGTATGCTCCCGCGACCGAGTAAAAAAGGCTTATTTAGGATTAAGTTGGGACCAAACCTCTGTCCTCATTGCAGCACGCGGCGTTGACAGATATTTCAACTCGGTAAAAGGAAAAGCAACCATCGCCCCGGACGGCAGCAACGGCTGGCAGGAAGACCCCAACGGAAAACACGAATACCTGACATGGAAAACCTCCCCTGAAGAACTGACAACACTGATAGAGGACTTGATGATGCATGAGGCTGTGAAGTAAAGGGCGGGTGACCTGGACCCGGATAACTCATAACTCACAACTTTTTCGTACCTTTGCCCCGAAAAAAAAAATTATGGCAACAGCAACTCAGACAAAATTGCATTCCCGCGTTGCAGACAATTATCTGCAAGCGTTGTCCGGCTTGGACACAGACAGCAAAATAGAGGTGATACAATACCTGTTGGCAACGATACGTCCTGCATACGGCAAAGGGAATGTGGCAAGCCAAAATTCCAATGCGGAACTGTCTTTTGCAAAAAAATGGGCAGGTGCTTTCACGCTCGCCGAAGACGCTAACGATGTGCGTTACAATGTTTTACTTGAAAAATATAATTATCCTGTCTATTCGCCGGAGGAGTTATGCTTAAATTGATTTTCACTGAATAAAAAAATTACCAAGACCGCGATTATCTTGATAATCTTTTGTCTGCAAATATCACTACGGCATCCTTTTGGGCTAAATCTTTTTTTTCAGGTGCTATTATTTCGCAAACGGTGTTTTATCCCGGGATTATAGCTCGGTAGAATTAGAGTTTAGTTATTAGAGTTTAGAGTTTAGTTATGGAATGCCCTGCATTTCTGCATCTCGTAGGGTGGGGTGTCAAACAGATTACAATCGGATGAAATTTTTGCGTTCTGTTTTCATCCCGTAGGGTAGGGACGGAATATGATACACCGACATTGATATTTCGTACCTACGGCACGAATGAGGTAGGGGGATGGGCATTTTCTACCAACATTTTGTCCCTACGGGACAGCAATATCGTGTCATGCAATTTCCGGTAATTTTAAAATTGTTTTTATCCCGTAGGGATTGTAGCTCGGTAGAAAATCATACCTCTCCTTCTCCCCGCATCCCGTAGGGATGCAACATAATCCGCAATCGGTTGCATCCCTACGGGATGCTGAAATGGGGGGTGGGGCGATTCTATTTTCTACCGAGCTACAATCCCTACGGGATAAAAACAAATGATGAACGAACAATATTCATAAAACATCCATCTTTTTAACACCCCACCCTACGGGATAAAAACAAATGATGAACGAACAATATTCATAAAACATCCATCTTTTTAACACCCCACCCGTAGGGATAAAAGGCTATGTATATTTGTCCCTGCGGGACAAAAACACCGTTTGCAAAACATAGCACCTGAAAAAAAAGATTTAGTCCGATTTTCTGCCCCCAAAATTTCGTAAGCAATTTTTTACTAACTTTGCCCCCGAAAAAAAGCAAGGATATATGATAAATAAAATTAATGCACTTTTGGATGAAATCAGGGATTTGACTGCGCACAATGCGGACGAATTGGAGCAGTTGCGCCTCAAATATTTGAGCAAAAAAGGGGCTGTGTCGGCTCTGATGGACGATTTTCGGCAGGTGGCTGCCGAACAAAAACGCGAAATCGGGCAACGTCTCAACGTGCTGAAAACAGAGGCGCAGGATAAATTCAACGCCCTGAAAGTGAGCCTCGAAGACCACAGCGATGCCGGCAGCGAACTCGATTTGACCCGCACCGCGCACCCCTACCATGTGGGAACGCGCCACCCCCTCTCCATAGTGAAGCACGAAATTGAAACCATCTTTGCGCGTTTGGGCTTTTCGATTGCCGAAGGTCCCGAAATAGAAGACGATTGGCATGTGTTCGGCTCGCTGAATTTTGCCGAAGACCACCCCGCACGCGATATGCAGGACACTTTTTTTGTACAGCACGGTGCCGACACGCTGCTCAGGACACATACCTCGTCCGTTCAAACGCGCGTGATGGAGAAGACTCCGCCGCCGATTCGCATCATTTGTCCGGGACGCGTCTATCGCAACGAGGCGATTTCGTACCGCGCGCACTGCTTTTTTCACCAGGTGGAAGCCCTCTACATCGACAAAAACGTGTCTTTCGCCGACTTGAAGCAGGTGTTGATGTTTTTTGCGAAAGAAATGTTTGGCTCGGACACGAAAATTCGCCTGCGCCCCTCCTTTTTCCCCTTCACCGAGCCAAGCGCGGAAATGGACATCAGTTGCAATCTCTGCGGTGGCAAAGGTTGCCCGTTCTGCAAACACACCGGCTGGGTAGAAATTCTCGGCTGCGGCATGGTTGACCCCAATGTATTGGAAAATTGCGGCATCGACAGCAAAATCCATTCCGGCTACGCACTCGGAATGGGCATCGAACGCATCACCAACCTGAAATATCAAGTAAAAGACCTCCGCATGTTCTCCGAAAATGATGTGCGATTTTTGAAACAGTTTGAGGCTGCTACATAGCATCGTCATTGCGGGCTTGACCCGCAATCCCCTGAAAGAGAGCCGAATGTTGGGCAACGAAGCAATGTATTGCGGGGGATTGCGGGTCAAGCCCGCAATGACAGATAACAAAAAAGATGACAAAAAAAGAACGATATAAGAAAGTGATAGAGTGGTTTGAAACGCAGATGCCGCTTCCTAAAAGCGAACTGCATTATGAAAACGCATTCCAACTGCTGATTGCTACCATTTTGGCGGCTCAATGTACTGACAAGCGCATAAACATCATCACGCCACCCTTGTTTCGCGACTTCCCGACGCCCGAAGTGCTGGCGGCTTCCAACCCCGAAACAATTTTTGAATACATCAGAACGGCGACTTACCCCAACAGCAAAGCAAAGCATTTAGTCGGTATGGCGCAAAAATTGGTTGCTGACTACGGCGGCAAAGTGCCGGGCTCCATCGCCGAACTCCAAACGCTCCCCGGCGTGGGCAAAAAGACAGCCAATGTGGTTGCTTCAGTCGCCTTTGACGTGCCTGCATTGGCGGTAGATACGCACGTTTTTCGCGTTGCCAACCGCATCGGTCTCACCAACAATTCCAAAACACCATTGGAAACGGAGCGCGAACTCACCAACTATATCCCCAAGAAATACTGGTCTGTAGCCCACCACTGGCTGATTTTGCACGGTCGCTACGTCTGCATCGCCCGCAAACCCAAATGCGAAGGTTGCGGATTGTTTCCACTGTGCGAACGGAATGAGGTGGGAGTCTGAACCACGATTTGTCTGAACCACAATCCCAAACCCCGCTTTACTCCAAAATCTTAATGCGGATATTCCGATACCACACATCACCGCCATGGTCTTGCAAGCCGATGTAGCCTTCGTGGTTGGCTCCGCCCAAGTTGTTCAGCAGTTCAAAAGCGAGCGGCCATTTTGCTTGGCTGAATTTGCTTTTTTGCAGCAGTTCTGTCCATTGGGGTGTCCAGAGGTGGTATTCGACCACATTTGCACCGTTTTGTTTGTGCACAACGGTGCCCTTGTAAACGAGGATGCCACCCGTGTTCCATTCGCCAAACGGTTTGGCATTTTGCGGAGCAGCCGGAATCATGTCGAACAACGAAGCCGATTTGAGGTTGCCATGCGCATCCGGATAATAGGCATTGTCCAAAATCTGGTACTCCGGTGAGGAAATGTAGATGGGTTGCCCCTTGATTTCCTGCGCCAGGAAGAAGACACCTGAATTGGAGCCTTTCGCCACTTTCCAGTCGAAACTCAACTCAAAACTTTTGAATTTGTAGTCAAACATGATGTCGCCACCATCAGCCTCCTGCGCTTCGCCGCCGCCTGACTTGCTGAATTTGATGGACCCGTCTTCGATAACCCAACGCGAGGGCATAGCATCTTTGTTGTAGCCCCTCCAGCCTTTGAACGATTTGCCGTCGAACAGCACAATCCAGTCGCCGTCCTTCGCAAACTTACTCAAATCAACTTGCGGTTTGTTGAGAATCGCATACGCCGGAACGCCGTTGGCTTCCGGAACCTCTGTTTCAGACTTGCTACAGCATGCCGCACCTTCTGCCGCATCTGCCGCCTTCTTCTTGCAAGCCGTTGTCAATGTTGCAACAGCCAGCAACCCTACCAATAAATAATTTAACTTTTTCATCTTTGTATAATTTATAATTGTTACTTCGGCATTTCCGGCAGTGACCAGCCTGCACGATACTTGTGATTGATAAGTTCGGCGGCAAATGCTTGCGCGTTTACCGGGTCTGTCCTGATTTGATTGAACGTCGGGTGACCATCTTTGATGGAGAACTGGTCTTCGACAACGGTGCGAATGGTTGCTTCTGCCGGAATGTTGGTGAATTGCATATTCGGACCATCCCAAAGTAATTCTCTGTTCAAGGATTGCAAACGAACAGCCAACACGCCCATTACCACCATTTCGTTGAAAGGACCTGCTTCGCTGAAATCGGAAGCCGGTTTCACTCGCGATTCGGGACTTTCTTTACAAGCGCGTACCCAATCCATTTCGTGAGAAAGAGTGACTTCGCGTTGTGTTGGCGGAACGTTTGGTGTTCTGCCTGAAAGCAACCAGGGGTAACCGCCATTGCAGCTGCAAATCAAGGTGTCTTTGCTACCGTGGAAAATCACCGGACCGTCGATATCTAATCGTTTATCTGCCGGAAAAACCTTTCGGCAAAGCCGGAAGGATACCGCCGTCTGTCCAATATACTTCCACTTCGGGGAATTTTTTCAAACTCTTGATGCCTGTTGCGGGGCGTTCGGGGAACGTTAAGCGTACGCTTTGTGCCGTAGGAGCGCAATCGGTCAATAATAAAGTTGAACTTCCTTGTACTTTTGTCGGATAACCTAATTGTAATCCTTTGAAAATCGGGTGCATGATGTGGCAAGCCATATCGCCCAATGCGCCGGTTCCGTAATTCCACCAGCCGCGCCAATTCCAGGGATGATAAATGGC
>NZ_BBRU01000167.1:0-725 GCF_001431085.1 Candidatus Symbiothrix dinenymphae | reverse complement strand
CCCGATTGGAGAAAGTTGCCGGAAAAATCATCTTTCGTAATCGCCTTTGTATGCTTAAGAAAGCCGTCCGTCTTGTCGGAATTGGACAAATCGGCGGACGTAACAATCATGTTCTCAACGTGTTGGCTCAAATAGGCGAGCACTGTAGCCGAAGCGGTGCGGGTGGACTGATTGGGCTTCTGTTCGATAGCCGCCCAATTGATTTTCGGCGATTTTTCGGTGAACCAACCGTTTATTTTCGTTGCCAATTCGGGGTTGGCTTCCGCCCAATTTTTTTCTGCCTGACGCTTGGCGGCTACGATGAGCTGCAATTCGGCTTTCCGCTTGGCATATAATTCGGCTACATCGGGGAAAATTTGGAACGGGTCGTCGGGATTGCCCCCCAAACCTTTGACCGTCTGCGCAAAATCGGCTCCACTGTCTCCCAACGGCTGTCCGTGAGTGGAGCATTTGCCTTCAAACGAACTGCCATCAGTGGTTACAGCACCCTTGCCCATCAAGGTTTTGCCGATGATGAGTGTCGGGCGTTGCGTTTCTTTTTGAGCATCCGACAAGGCTTGACGGATTTGCGCGGCATCGTTGCCGTTGATGGTAACCACTTTCCAGCCCCACGCCTCGTATTTCTGTGCGGTGTTTTCGCTCGTCACGTCTGCCACGGAGGTGGAGAGTTGGATGTCGTTGGCATCGTAAAACATGATGAGGTTGTTCAGCCCCAGATGCCCCGC
>NZ_BBRU01000166.1:0-727 GCF_001431085.1 Candidatus Symbiothrix dinenymphae | reverse complement strand
GGGTGCAAAGGTACAAAATTAATCTATTCTTCTACAATCACTACATCCCACGGTTTGAGCGTGATTTCCTCGTTTTGCTTGATATTTGCTCCCGACAATAACGATTTACCGGCAGGGAAAGGGTATGTGATTTTTTTGTCATCTCGCCCATAATTGAATACATAGCGGATGTTTTTTCCAAAATCGTTTTTCCCCGAACGGACAATTACCGGAAACTGTAAATCGCTTTTAGGGATGGTGACTCCTGCTTCTTTGGCTACATTGCGCACAATGGTTTCCAGCAATTCGAGCGAAGGATAGGTGCCGATGTAGGTCAGTTTGCCTTTGCCGTAATTGTTTTCCGTGATGACGGGCCAATTGCCGAAAAATGGGTCGTCGGCGTAAGCCAAAGGTTTGGCGGTTTCCGGTATCAAAAATTCGTACCATTCACCAATAGCCCCTTGCTCTTTCAGATGAAAGGGATTGTCTTTCAGCGACATTGTGCCTACATTGGCATACTCCTGATAATAAAATCCGCAGGCTTTGCGCAAAGGTCCCGGAGCCAGGACAGGGCGAACAATAGAATTTTCATTACAGAAAGCACTTTTGAAAAACATGACCACATGTCCGCCATCCTTTACAAACCGGTCAATTTTCTCCTGCAAGGCGTCAGTAGCTATATACAAAGGCGGAATCACCAACATCTTATATTGGCTGAAATCCGACCATTGGTCACAGGGTACAATAT
>NZ_BBRU01000165.1:0-731 GCF_001431085.1 Candidatus Symbiothrix dinenymphae | reverse complement strand
CACAGTGGATAATGCCGCGGTGGATATTGATAATAAAGTGCCGGGGGATGACTTAATCCTATTGGATGCTTCGGCTGCTTTTGCCGACAAAAATGTGGGCACACGGTCGGTTACATTTGCCGATTTCACGCTCGGCGGCACGGAAAAAGACAATTATGAGTTGATGGCTCAGCCGGCTGATGTCGTAGCCACCGCCGCGATTACACCCAAGCCGGTTACGCTCACAGGTTTTTCCGTCGATAGCAGAACTTACGATGGCACTACGAACGCTACCTTTAGCGGTACGGGCAATATCGTTGGCATCGTTGAGGATGTCGGCGATGTGGTAACTGTGGAAAAAGGCACAGCGGCTTTTGCCGATAAAAATGCAGGACCGGACAAACCGGTCATATTTGACGGCTTCGCGCTCGCCGGTGCACACAAAGATAATTACGAACTGGCAGCACAGCCTGTCGCTACGGCAACAATCACCCCTTTGCCTGTCGTGGTCACGCCGGGCGATAATCTGAGTAAAACTTACAACACCGACGACCCCCCGGAGCTGACTTACACTTGGAGTCCGGAACTGCTCGATGGGGATATTTTTAGCGGCGTGCTCTCCCGCACCTCCAACGAAAAACCGGGGACGTATCCCATCACTCAAGGCTCACTGACTGCCGGCGGCAACTACGCTATCAGCATTGCAAATAAAGTCTTCACCATCATCCCGAAGAGCATTACCGCTTCAACGG
>NZ_BBRU01000164.1:0-731 GCF_001431085.1 Candidatus Symbiothrix dinenymphae | reverse complement strand
CCGTTGAAGCGGTAATGCTCTTCGGGATGATGGTGAAGACTTTATTTGCAATGCTGATAGCGTAGTTGCCGCCGGCAGTCAGTGAGCCTTGATTGATGGGATACGTCCCCGGTTTTTCGTTGGAGGTGCGGGAGAGCACGCCGCTAAAATGGTCCTCCTCATCGAGCAGATCCGGACTGTAAGTGTAAGTCAGCGGCGGGTCGGCGGGGTTGTAAGTTTTACTCAGATTATCGTTCGGCGTGACCACGACAGGCAAAGGGGTGATTGTTGCCGTAGCGACAGGCTGTGCTGCCAATTCGTAATTATCTTTGTGCGCACCGGCGAGCGCGAAGCCGTCAAATATGACCGGTTTGTCCGGTCCTGCATTTTTATCGGCAAAAGCCGCTGTGCCTTTTTCCACAGTTACCACATCGCCGACATCCTCAACTATGCCAACGACATTGCCCGTACCGCTAAAGGTAGCGTTCGTAGTGCCATCGTAAGTTCTGCTATCGACTGAAAAACCTGTGAGCGTAACCGGCTTGGGTGTAATCGCGGCGGTGGCTACGACATCAGCCGGCTGAGCCATCAACTCATAATTGTCTTTTTCCGTGCCGCCGAGCGTGAAATCGGCAAATGTAACCGACCGTGTGCCCACATTTTTGTCGGCAAAAGCAGCCGAAGCATCCAATAGGATTAAGTCATCCCCCGGCACTTTATTATCAATATCCACTGCGGCATTATCCACTGTG
>NZ_BBRU01000163.1:0-737 GCF_001431085.1 Candidatus Symbiothrix dinenymphae | reverse complement strand
GCTGTTGTGGTGCTTTATTTCGTTGACGTTTACTGCTTGTTTCATCACTCTGCCATTTTATTGTCGTTCAGGATAATGAGCAGGTCGTTGGGCTGCGACGACACATTGTTGAGCCCCTCAAACGCCAGTCCGCCCGTCATCGAACCATCGCCAATGACGGCAACCACTTTGCGGTCTTCGCCCTTCAACCGCGAAGCCACCGCCATGCCCAAAGCGGCTGAAATAGAGTTAGATGCGTGTCCGGCAATAAAGGCATCATATTCGCTTTCTTCAGGATTGGGGAAGCCGCCGATGCCGCCAAACTGTCGCAAAGTGTGAAATTGGTCGCGCCGACCGGTCAAAATTTTATGCCCATAAGCCTGATGCCCCACATCCCACACAATGCGGTCGTAGGGCGTGTTGAAGACATAATGCAAAGCCACAGTCAGTTCCACACAGCCCAAACTCGAACCAAAATGCCCCGGATGACTCGACAACACCTCAATAATATGTTGCCGCAATTCATGGCTCACCTGCTCCAACCGCTCCGGCGGCAATCGCCGCAAATCATACGGCGAATCAATGCCATCCAGCAGTGTCATTGCAGGCTTGACCCGCTCATGAACCGTCATTGCGGGCTTGACCCGCTCATGAACCGTCATTGCGGGCTTGACCCGCAATCCCCCGTTGTCATATTCAATGTTCGCAAACATTCTTAAAAAAAAAGCACGCAAAGGTAGATATTTTTAATGAATAAC
>NZ_BBRU01000162.1:0-735 GCF_001431085.1 Candidatus Symbiothrix dinenymphae | reverse complement strand
TTTTCGCTGCTATCTTATTTACCTGTTCGGGTATCGGTTCGGCAATGCCGGAAATAGGCTTTGCCTTGCCGGGTACAGGCGATTATAGTTTTCTGCCGCAGTTCATTTTTTACCGGATTATCGGTGGTATCGGCGTAGGCTTGGCTTCGATGCTCTCGCCCATGTATATTGCCGAGATAGCACCTGCTTCGATACGCGGCAAATTAGTTTCGTGGAATCAGTTGGCTATTGTTACCGGCATGTTGGTTGTTTACTTCGTGAATTTTGCCATCACACGGCAAGGCGATGTTTCATGGAACGAGCAGACCGGTTGGCGTTGGATGTTTGCTTCCTCCGCGATACCGGCAGTTCTCTTTTTCATCTGTCTGCTGTTTGTTCCGGAAAGTCCTCGTTGGTTGGTCATGATGGGCAAAGAAACGAAAGCCGCTAATATATTGGGACGGCTCAATGCAGGTGCGTCCATCCAAGAGGAAATAGCTTCCATTCGCGCATCTGTTGCGCCGGTGGTGGTAAAAGGCTTGAAATTTGGAGCACGTATCTGGATTGCCGGTTTGTTGCTCTCCGCTTTTCAGCAGTTAATCGGGATTCAGGTGATGTTGTACTATGCCCCCGAAATATTCAAAAGCATGGGCGAAAGCACCGATTCGGCTATGCTGCAAACAGTGTTGGTGGGCGTTGTCAATGTTGCATTTACCATTGTAGCCATTTACACGGTAGATAAGTACGGACGCAAAC
>NZ_BBRU01000161.1:0-737 GCF_001431085.1 Candidatus Symbiothrix dinenymphae | reverse complement strand
ATTAAAGCCTTTACAAAGTGCTTGTAGTAGTCGGTAAACACCAAATCGTCCGTTAGCAAATCCTTCAAAAACGAATAGTATTCCAACGAGGGTTTAGGCGCCTTGTATCCTGCTTTTTTGGGGGCTGTGCTTTCGGTTGCCCAATAATATGCAGCTTCTTGGATACTGCCATAAAACACAAGGCGAACAAACCCTTCACCACGAATAATGACTTCGGCAAAGCGTTTTACGGTTGGCGAGATGTCATCAGGGATTTTTTCTAATTCGCGCTTCATATCGTCAAGCACATATTGCTTGTACGTTTGCGGCGACATATTTGCTGTTGCCTTTAAAAACGCCGTATAATCGTTGTCATTCTTCGTATCGGCAAAAATCGTTTTTATATCGGAAGGGGAAAATCTGCCCGAAGTGTAAATAAATTCGGAGTCGTTCGGTTCTTTGTCGGCGCGGTGGCGGGCATGTCGGCGCGATTTTTTGCGCAGGTCAACGTATATTTCCTGCTCCTCGCCCGGCACCACAAAGGTATAAAGTTCCGAACCGGCAGCCAAAATGAGCATTATTTGCGGTTTATTGATGGGCAACTCGCCTTCAAAAGAGCCGTCGTCAGCCACTTTCAGTGTTATGGGAGTGTTGTCGGGGTCAAAAAGTTCGTTGGCAACCACCTCCACCGAAAGTCCCATATCCTTGTGGTATCCCAGCAATTGTCCGCGCAGGATGGTTTTCTTGGTGGTGACAAA
>NZ_BBRU01000160.1:0-737 GCF_001431085.1 Candidatus Symbiothrix dinenymphae | reverse complement strand
TGCGCTGCCAAGCGACTCGCTGTCGGGACGAATCCGCACTTTGAAGTCGCGAATGTTGCGCATGCCCACCAAGGCGATTGAATGAACAAACGGTATTTGCGACCGGGTGTTGTAAGAATTTCTCAGTTGGCGAAGAAAAGTGATTAGTGTTCCCTCGCTCAAACAGTCGGCTTCATCGAAAAAGATGATTAACGGTTTGTCTAACGCCATGCAAAACAAGGTCAATTCGGTTGCCAGCACACCCGAATAATCGCTGTAGTCGGCATTTTTTGCGAACCGTCCGCCGTCCGGTATGTCCGGCGAAAATTGCAATGCCTTTCCTAATCGTTTTGTTATCACAGGAATACCTTCCTTCGGGTCAATAACGCCCTGTGCTGCCTCCAACGAGCAGTAAAGCGCATAATACTTGCCCTCGCTATTGATGCGATTAACCAAATCAAGCAGCAACGTGGTTTTGCCACTCTGCCGCGGAGCGTGAATCACAAAATACTGCTTCTGCTCAATGAGTTCTCTGATGCCCGACAAACGCGATGAAGCCTCTATCATATAGTGGTCAGCTTCGTTGCAGGGTCCTGCTACATTAAAATATCGTGCCATAATTCAAATTTTTTAATCAATTACCAAACTTTTCACTCTTCACTCTAACACCCCACAATCGAAACCGTTTTATCGCCAACTTTCTCCGTTTTGAGATAAATTTTAGCATCCCAATCTATATCGGGGCGGCGGTCGAAAAT
>NZ_BBRU01000159.1:0-742 GCF_001431085.1 Candidatus Symbiothrix dinenymphae | reverse complement strand
GGCTTGAGCGCCTTGCCCGTGTGCGTGCCCGCAGCCACCAGATCCTCGGGCGTGCCGGCCGCAATGATGCGGCCGCCGTCCTTGCCGCCTTCGGGGCCGAGGTCGATGATCCAGTCGGCCTCGGCGATCACGTCCAGGTCATGCTCGATGACGACCACGCTGTGGCCCGCATCCACCAGGCGGTGCAGCACACGGATGAGCTTGTCCACATCGGCCATGTGCAGGCCCACCGTGGGTTCGTCCAGCACATAGAGCGTGTGCGGCGCCTTGTTGCCGCGCCGGGTCACGTCGTCGCGCACCTTGGTCAGCTCGGTGACGAGCTTGATGCGCTGGGCCTCGCCGCCCGACAGCGTGGGCGAGGGCTGGCCCAGCGTGAGATAGCCCAGTCCCACGTCCTTGAGCAGCTGCAGCGGGTGGGCGATGCTGGGCATGCTGGCGAAGAACTCGACGGCCTCGTCCACCTCCATCTGCAGCACGTCGCCAATGCTCTTGCCGCGCCAGGAGACGGCCAGGGTCTCGGGGTTGAAGCGCGCGCCGTGGCAGACCTCGCAGGGCACCTTCACGTCGGGCAGGAAGCTCATCTCGATGGTGCGCATGCCCTGGCCCTCGCAGGCCGGGCAGCGGCCTTCGCCGGTGTTGAACGAGAAGCGGCCGGCCGCGGAGCCGCGGGCCTTGGGCCCCAGCGGTTCGGCGGCGGGGTTGCGGATGGTGTCCCAGAAGCCGATGTAGGTGGCCGGGCAGC
>NZ_BBRU01000158.1:0-748 GCF_001431085.1 Candidatus Symbiothrix dinenymphae | reverse complement strand
GATGTTATCAATAGCCCTACGTTTGCTATTGTGAATGAATATTGCTCTGAGCGCACTGCGGAGCTGATTTATCATTTCGATTTTTACCGCATCAATGGTGTGGACGAAGCCGAAGCGATTGGAGCAAGCGACTATTTCAACAGTGGAGCCGTCTGTTTCATCGAATGGGCGGACAAAGTGCGCGCATTATTGCCCGAAGATACCGTGCTGGTTCATATTGAGGAGTTGCCGGACGGGGCGCGGGAGGTTTCGAGCAGTCGTTTTTTTGCGTAAGCCAGAGAAAACGAAGATATTTTGAATAGCGATGTAAAAAAAAGATGATTATTTACCATTCACCAGGAAGGAAAAAATACCATTTTAGTTCGTTTGTGTCGCCCGGGTATGTGTCTATGGAGAATAGATTCCTATTCCCAGTATTATCTGGAACTTGTACTATATGTATGTTCCATCCTTTTTTTAATACCATATTGTATACCAGTGAGTACTCATCACCATAATCATAATCATATTTACCAATTATGCTGACACTTTTATTCAAGTACATAAAATCAGCCACAAAAACAACTCTCCCATTATTTAGTTCATCCCGTGGTGTAGCGGAAGACAAACAGCGAAAATAACCTACTGGCTTTCCATTCTTGTACGCGCCCAGACTCCAACTATCCCACCCCCTGTATTTTGCTGTGGTATCGCTCACTACTATAGGGTCATATATAAGGTCATATATCGAGTAGTAATTTGTTATTTT
>NZ_BBRU01000157.1:0-12074 GCF_001431085.1 Candidatus Symbiothrix dinenymphae | reverse complement strand
CAGGTAGTTAAAACGGCGCGCACAATGAAAAAAGCGGTCGAAATTCTCCAACCCGCCATCGAAGCTTCCAAACAGACGGGCGCAAAAAAAGCGGGCAAAATCCTTTTTGCCACCGTCAAAGGCGATGTCCACGACATTGGCAAAAACATCACGGGCGTGATTTTGGCGTGCAACAACTACGAGATTATCGACCTCGGCGTGATGGTGCCGCCCGAAAAAATCATCCGCCAAGCCATTGAGCAGCAGCCGGATGTCATCGCGCTGAGCGGCTTAATCACACCCAGCCTCCACGAAATGGCAACGCTGGCGGGCGAATTGGACACAGCCGGACTGCAAATCCCGCTCATCATCGGCGGCGCAACGACCTCCAAACTGCACACCGCCCTGAAAATCGACCCGCTCTATCGCGGTGCGGTCGTCCATGTGAAAGATGCCTCACAAGCCGTTCCGGTGGTCAATCAGTTGCTAAACCCCGACACGCGAGCGGCATTCATCCAAAGCATCAAAGCAGATTACAAGGCATTGCGCGAACAAACAAACACCCCCAAAGAAACGGTCAGCATCGAATATGCCCGCCAACACGCGGCAAAAATCGACCACACTCAATATACCCCCAAAAACCAAGCATCAATGGCTGACATACAAAAACTAAATATCCCAATCCAAGAAGTCGTCTCGGACATCAATTGGACGGCATTCTTGACCACATGGAAATTCCCCGTCAAAGACCGCGAATCCGATGAAGCAAAAAAATTGTTGGCGGATGCAAACACTGTCATTGCGGGCTTGTGTGGTGTCATTGCGGGTCAAGCCCGCAATGACAGCCTTCACACCCGCAATGACAGGTTTTTCATTCAAGCCATATTCGGCTTTTTCCCCGTCACGGCGAAAAATGACATATTATATGTAGAAACGCAAAAAGGCGTGAAAGAAATCCCCTTAGCACGCCAACAGGAAAAGCGGGATGACGACAGTTATGCCTCAATCGCCGATTTCATCCATCCCGATGGCGATTTTATCGGCATGTTTGCCATCACTGCGGGCAAAAATCAGCCCTCAGGCGATGATTATCAGGACTTGCTGGAGCAATCACTCCGCGACAGGCTGGTGGAAGCCGCCTCCGAATATTTGCACAAAAAACTATGCAAAGGCGTTGGCATCCGCCCCGCGTCGGGCTATCCGATGCTGCCGGATATTCGCCTTAACTTCCTGATTGATGAGGTGTTGGATATGCGCGAAATCGGCATAAGCCTCACCGACAGCGGTGCGATGTATCCCAATGCCTCCGTTGCCGGTTTGTACATCCTGCACCCCGAAGCGCGGTATTTTCATATCAAATAAGAATTTGGAGAGCGTATCTGCCAAAATGTCAGTTGTAAATAAGTGGCACCATTTTTGAGTAATTGTCCATAAAAACAACACATTTATATTATGGAAGCAAAAAAGCAAGGTCATATCGGGGTGACGACCGAAAACATTTTCCCCGTGATTAAAAAGTTTTTGTATAGCGACCACGAGATTTTTCTCCGTGAGTTGATTTCTAATGCGGTGGACGCTACTCAGAAGATGAAAACGCTGGCGCAAGTGGGCGAGTTTAAAGGCGAGTTGGGCGACTTGACTATTCGCGTGAAGCTCGACGACAAGAAGAAGACGCTCACGATTTCCGACAGCGGATTGGGGCTAACTGCCGATGAGATAGACAAATACATCAACCAGATTGCCTTTTCGAGCGCGGAAGGCTTTTTGGAAAAGTACAAGGACAACGCCAATGCCATTATCGGGCATTTCGGCTTGGGCTTCTATTCGGCGTTTATGGTGTCGAAAAAGGTGGAAATCATCACCAAATCGTGGCAAGAGGATGCTCCTGCAATGAAATGGTCGTGCGACGGCTCGCCCGAATACACCATCGCCGAGGCGAAAAAAGAGGCTCGCGGCACCGACATCATCCTCTATATGGATGACGACAGCAAGGAATTTTTGGAAAAAACGCGCATCGAATCGCTGCTGAAAAAATACTGCCGCTTCCTGCCCGTGCCAATTGCATTCGGCAAAAAATCGGAGTGGAAAGACGGCAAATCGGTGGAATTGGACGAAGACAACATCATCAACGACACCAACCCGCTGTGGATGCGTAAACCGGCGGAATTGACCGACGAAGACTACATCAAATTCTACAAGGAACTCTACCCGTATAGCGAAGACCCGCTGTTTTGGATACATCTGAACGTGGATTATCCGTTCAATCTGACGGGCGTTTTGTATTTCCCCAAGGTGAAAAACGGCATTGATTTGCAGAAAAACAAGATACAACTGTATAGCAATCAGGTGTTTGTGAGTGACAGCGTGGAAGGCATCGTGCCCGAATTTATGACGCTGCTCCACGGCGTGATTGACTCGCCGGACATCCCGCTGAACGTGTCGCGCTCCTATTTGCAGTCGGACAGCAATGTGAAGAAGATTTCGACCTACATCACCAAAAAAGTGGCTGACCGCCTGGACGAAATTTTTAAGAACAACCGCCCGCAGTTTGAGGAAAAGTGGAACAGCCTGCGCGTTTTCATCGAATACGGCATGATAACCGACGAAAAATTTGCCGAACGCGCGATGAAGTTCGTGCTGTTCAACTCATTAGAAAACAAATTTTTCACATTGGACGAATACAAAACGCTGGTGGAAGCCAACCAAACGGACAAGGACGGCACGCTGATTTATCTCTACACGACCGACAAAAACACCCAATTTGCCTACATCGACCAAGCGAAAGAAAAGGGCTACGATGTGCTGCTGATGGACGGGCAACTCGACAATCACTTTATGAACGCGCTGGAATCGAAGTTGGAAAAATCCCGCTTCGTGCGCGTAGATGCCGATATTTTGGACAATTTGATTAAGAAAACCGATGCCCAAGAGGTCAAATTGACCGAAGAAGAACGCACCGCGCTGACAGAAAAATTCAAGTCGGTCATTCCGCCCATCGAAAAAACCGATTTCGTGATTGGTTTTGAACACTTGGGCGAAACCGGCAACCCCGTCACCGTGACGCAAAACGAGTTTATGCGCCGCATGATGGAGATGTCCGCGATGCAGCCCGGCATGAATTTCTACGGCGAGATGCCAAACTCATACGCCATGACCGTCAATTTGGATGCGCCCGCCGTGAAGAAAGTGGAAAAGGAAAATACGCCCGAAGCACAGGCTATAATCACCCAGTTGGTCGATTTGGCATTGCTTGCCAACGGATTGCTGAAAGGGGAAGCCCTCAACAAATTTATCAAACGCGAGGTCAACGCACTATCCGCATCGTGAATTATGAACGCAAACGATTGGAAAGGGCGGCAGAATGTGGTGTATTCAACTAATCCTGATTTCCGGTATGAAAATCAGGCGGCAGATGAGGTTGAAACCTTGCCGCGCGACAAGCAACAGCTTCGTGTGCAGTTGGATAAGAGAAATCGAGGGGGAAAACAAGTTTCGCTGATTACGGGATTTGTGGGTGCAGACGAAGATTTGCAAGAGCTGGCTAAACTCCTGAAAACAAAGTGCGGCGTAGGCGGCTCAGCCAAAAACAACGAAATCATCATACAAGGCGATTTCAGGCAAAAACTGTCGGAAATTTTGCGCAAAGAAGGTTACACAAAAACAAAATCAATATGAACACACCCGTCATAGCGAGCTTGACCCGCACAACGTCCGTCATTGCGGGCTTGACCCGCACAACACCCGTCATTGCGGGCTTGACCCGCAATCCCATGAAGATTCTACTACTATTGTTAGTAATAACAATCACCTCTACCATATCCTTGCAAGCACAGCCCCTGCGGACAGAATCCTTTTCCGAACGGGTGCAAACCTTGCGCGTTTTTCCGGAACATCAGTGGAAATTAGCCCCGATTATTGACTTCAATCAAAATCGCGCTATCGCCATTAGTTTCGATGTTTTGGGTGTGGAAACCGGTCATTACACCTACAAAATTTGGCATTGCAACGCCGATTGGACGCGGTCGAAGTTGGATGAACACGAATATCTGAACGGGCTGCAAAACAATCCGTTGACTGATTACGACAATTCGCTCAACACAACGATGGAGTATGTGCATTATGAACTGCGGATTCCCAACGAGCGGGTGCGGCTGAAGTTGTCCGGCAATTATGCGGTGCAGGTTTTTGAGGATGGCAACGAACGACCGATGCTCAATGCCTGTTTTTCGGTCGTGGAACCGCTTGCAAATGTGCAGATAAGCGTTTCGCCCGTCACGGATAAGGGGGCGAACACCCATTTTCAGGCGGTTGATTTCGTGGTGAGTTATGGCAGTGCCGTTCAGAATCCGAACACCGATTTGAAGGTTTATGTGCTGCAAAATCATCGCTATGATAATGCTGCACAGCTTGTTAAGCCGCGTTTAGTGCAAACCGGCAAGGCTGAATATTCACACAATCCTGCCTTGATTTTTGATGCGGGCAATGAATATCGCCGCTTTGAGATGACCACCGCACAATTTCCAGGACTGAATATCGCCGCTATAGAGTATCACGAGCCATACTATCACACCATTTTGCGCCCCTACAAATTTCGCTCCAACGAGCCGTATTCGTATTCCGACGACCTGAACGGCAAGGTGTATATCCGTAATACAGAGGCAGATAACTCAGACTATGAGGCGGATTACCATCTTGTGCATTTTTCCTTGGCGGGACAACCCCTGAATGAAAAGGTGTATATTTTGAGCGAAGCATTCAACAATATCTTCGATTACCGTTCCGAAATGACCTACGAAAGGAATGGTTACGTCAAAACAGCACTGCTGAAAGAGGGCTATTACAATTACCTGTATGTTACTCAAAATAAACCAAATACACCGGCAAAAACAGCACCCGTAGAAGGAGATTTTTACCAAACAAAAAACGAATATCGCGTGATGGTATATGCACGAACATTCGGAAAACGCTACGACCAACTAATTGGCGTCCAAACAATTAACTGACAAAAGTGCGGCAGAAGGGACTGCAATTTAAGAGTTATCGAAAGAAAGCAAAAAAATATTTCATTGATGATTAAGTACTTATGAAAAATATGTTGTAAAGCATGAAAATAAGTGCTTTTTTATTTGGATATTCAAAAGATTATCAATACCTTTGCGGTGTCTAATTAAAATGACGGTTTTTATGAATAAAGAAAGGATTGCAGAGTTAAAAGAGTGTATTCGATTGCTCTATCAAGATTTGAGAAGCATTAAAAGGATGGAGGAACAACTCGGATGTCATACTCCTCAACTGGATGACATGTTGGATTTTTATCTTGATAAGCTAAATGACTATAACAAGGAATTGAAAAATTTAGAGGGAAAGTAGTAATTAAACGCTTCTTTTCGGAGGGGCAAAAAAAAAAATAATATGAAGAAAGATTATAAAAATGAATTAGAAGACTTGTTGGTTTCAGGCAGAGGACTATCTACGGAAGAGTTTGATAAACTCGTAGATTCTTTTTTAGGTGAAAAATCCGAATCGGAAAAAGAAAATATTGGTAATTCTCTTGCAGAGGTGAAACTCAGTAAGTTGAAGCAGGTAAAGGAAATTTCCAAAGAAATTTCTATCCTTGAGCAACTGGATGGTGTGGAAGAATTTGTCAATTTTTCCACTATCTCACGAAATTACTTTGGCAAAGACAAATCGTGGATGTATCAGCGATTACACGGCTATGCTGTGCATGGAAAACCTGCCCGATTCACTTTGGAAGAAAAGAGAAAATTATCAAACGCTTTCCTTTCACTTAGTGATAATCTCAAAACCGTTGCACATAAATTTGCGTGATGTGTTTTTATTAGAAAAAAAATGCTACCTTTGTCACCGAATTGTTGTTGTGGCAATTCACAGAAAAAATTGTTAAACAATTAGATTAAGTTTTTATGAGAAAAATAATGGAAAATAGAACAGTGAATAAAACAATCGTCACAATCCTTCGTGTCACTATTGGTTGGCACTTTTTGTACGAGGGATGGGTGAAACTGAGTGCTGAGCATTGGACGGCAGAATCCTATCTGAGCAATACGTACGGATTTCTGTCCGGATTTTACCATTGGCTTGCCGCTTCGCCGACAATGCTACAAGTGGTTAATTTTATGAATGTCTGGGGATTAATACTGATTGGCTTGGGTCTATTCACCGGCTTGTTCAGTCGCTTGGCGTCGTTTTTCGGTACGCTGTTGCTTGTCCTGTATTACTTTGCATACCCTCCCTTTGGCGTTTCATTGCTCGGAGGCGACGGCACGCTGTATATTGTCGATAAAATATTTTTAGAGGCAGTGGCTCTTGTATTTCTCTTTTTCTATGCAGAAAAGGGATACGGTTTGGATGAATTTCTCAAATTATGGAAAGATTTGGGAATCAAATTGTGGAAACCGGTAGCCCCGGAAGCCACAACAGAAGCACCATCCGAAGTGAATACCCGACGGGAAGCATTGAAAAACCTTGTCACATTGCCTGTTCTGGGCTTTTTGGGATGGAGTGCCCACCGAAGCAATCAGATATATAATGTGGATGTCATGTCGGGTGCTACGATACAGGTCAATCAAGTCGCTTTGAGTCAATTGAAAGGCGAACTTCCCAAGGGGAAAATCGGCGGGCTCGAAATCAGCCGCTTAATCATGGGTTCAAATATAATTGGTGGTTGGGCACATTCGCGGGATTTGATATATACCTCCAGCCTTATGAAAGCGTATAATACAGAGAAAAAAGTCTTTGAAACCCTGATGCTGGGCGAACAGGCAGGTATCAATGCCATTAATATTGCTTATCAGCAAATACCGATAATGGTCAAATACAAAAAAATAACAGGCAGTAAAATCAAGATAATCACCCAAATCGGCGTTGACGAAAAAAACAAGGATGATATTTATGCCGATGTCACCCAAGCCGTTGATAGCGGAATGGATATGATACAACTGCAAGGAAACTGGTGTGACTGGCTTGTTCGGGACGGGAAGTTTGATGTGATAGCCGGGCTGATGGACAGAATCAGGAGCCATGGTTCGATAGCCGGAATGGGAGCACATACCATTGATTCTTTGATATTGTGCGACGAAAAAGGTATCTTCCCTGACTTTTACATGAAAACCATGCACCACGACAATTACTGGTCGGCGCATCCGCGCGAAAACCGAAAGCCTTTTGAAGTGGACGGCAAATATAGCCGGGACCACAATCAGTTCCACGACAACTGTTTTTGTCCGTTCCCCGACCGCACGGTAGAATTTGTCAACCGTGCAAAACTACCGGTCATAGGCTTTAAAGTGCTTGCCGCAGGTGCCATTTACCCTAAGGACGGTTTCAACTGGGCTTTCGAGAATGGTGCTGACATTATATGTGTAGGAATGTTTGATTTCCAGTTAGTGGACGACGTCAATATCTGTATTGATACGCTCCAAAATCTGAAAAACCGAAAACGCGAATGGTACGCATAAATTGAATTTTAAATTTATTTACTGACCGCGCTTTTCAAGCCTTTGGTGACCTCTATTTGATAATTGCCTTGTGTGTCGCTGTATATCAGCAGGGCTTCCAATTCGGGATGGTTGGCTAAGAGTGTCCTCGTTTTGTCAAGTCCCGACACCATACAGACCGTAGCCCAGGCGTCGGCGGTGATGCAATCATCTGCCACGATGGTTACACTCAGCAGGTTGTGATTCACCGGATAACCCGTTTTCACGTCGATGGAATGGGCGTATTTGACCCCGTCTTTCTCAAAAAAGCGTCTGTAATTGCCTGATGTAGCCAAAGCTTTGTTGTCAAGTGCCACAATGGCTTGCAAATTCTGCCCGGGTATGGCGCGGTCTGCGGGACGGTCGATGCCTACCCGCCATGGCTTGCCCGATGCGTTGACGCCTCGCGCGACAATCTCGCCGCCAATTTCGACCAGATAGTTTTTGCATCTCTTGCTTTTCAGAAAATTTGCCACCACATCCACCGAATACCCTTTGGCAATGGCATTCACATCAAGCATCACACCCGGAGAATCCTTCTCCACCCTGTTTCCAACGATGCGCACCTTGTCCATCCCCACAAATTGCAGCAAACTGTCTATTTTGGCAGGGTCAATATCGGGAGTATTGGACGTGAAGCCAAATCCCCACAGGTTGACAATGGGCGCGATAGTAATATCAAAGGCACCGGACGATGCACGATTGACTTCCGCAGACTTAACGAACACGGTGCGGAAATAATCGTCAATTTCCACATCGGGAACGTTCCGGTTGATGCGTGAAATCAGCGAAGTGGGGATATATGTGGAAAGCGACTCGCTAAATCGTTGAAGTAACTGCACAATGTCCTCTTCGTAACGTTCACCGGCGGCAGGAGGCGAGTAGGTAATCTTATAGGTAGTGCCTTCCGCGGAACCCTGATGCGATACGTATTCGGCCTTTCCGTCACACGAAAATAAAATTGCTGCAAGCCAAAGAACAATCATGTTCGCGGCTAATTTACAGCAACGCAACCAATTGGCGGCTAAAATGTGTGTTATTATTACTGCCATTTTTGTCTTTTATTTCGCATTTGTGCGGCTGAAGGGACTCGAACCCCCACGCCGTGAAGCACCAGATCCTAAGTCTGGCGTGGCTACCAATTACACCACAGCCGCAGTTTGCGACCGCAAAGGTACGAAATAATTATGAGTTATAAATCATAAGGATAACAACCGCGCGGCTTTTTAACACAAATTATAACGTATGTGCAAAAAAACTCATAATTCATAACTCATAACTCATAACTTTTTCGTACCTTTGCGCCCGAAATAGACTTATCGTAACCTCTGGGGAGAGAAGAGTGACTCGCGAATGTTGCGTTAAGGTATTGTAAATTAAATAGTTAAAATAAAAAATGGAATTGATGAAAATTGCCGCGGAGGCATTTGCTAATCCGGAAGAGAAAAATTTCCCGGAGTTTAAGAGTGGCGACACTGTGACGGTGGCTTACCGCATCAAAGAGGGCAACAAGGAGCGTGTACAGCAGTACCGCGGAGTGGTAATTAAAATCGCAGGGCATGGTGATGTCAAACGGTTTACTGTTCGCAAAATGTCGGACAATGTGGGTGTAGAGCGTATTTTCCCGCTCAATTCGCCGTTTATCGATTCAATCGTGCGCAACAAAGTTGGCAAGATACGCCGTGCCAAGCTGTATTACCTGCGCGATTTGACCGGTAAAAAAGCCCGCATCAAAGAAAAACGCATTTAACAGTTACCAGTTACCAGTTACCAGTTACCAACATTATGACGGATCTGGTAACTGGTAACTGGTAACTGGTAAATGGTAACTGCATGAAGGTTAAGGTTATAAATAAATCGAGGCATGCCCTGCCGGAGTACGAAACATTGCACTCAGCAGGGCTTGATTTGCGGGCTAATATTGATGCGCCTATTGTGTTGGGGTCGTTGGAGCGTATGCTGGTGCCGACCGGTCTTTTCATCGAATTGCCTGTTGGCTATGAGGCGCAAATTCGCCCGAGAAGTGGGTTGGCGATTAAGTTTGGCATTTCGTTGGTCAATTCGCCGGGTACGATTGATGCCGATTATCGCGGCGAAATCAAGGTGATTGTCATCAATCTGTCGAAAGAGCCGTTTACCATCACGGACGGCGAGCGCATCTGCCAAATGGTGGTTGCCAAGCACGAACGTGTTGAATGGCAGGCGGTTGAGGAGCTCGCATTGAGTGAGCGCGGTGTTGGCGGGTTTGGGCATACGGGGGTTCTTTGAGAGTTTAGAGTATAGAGTTTAGAGTTTAGCGGGTTGAGTTTTTTTTTGCGGTTTTTAGTTATGAGAAAGGTTGGTTTTTTTGTTTTTTTGTTTGTTTTTTGCGGGGGGGTGTTGGCGGATGAGGTTGTTGTGGCGCAATCTTTGTTTTCGCGGGGCAAGTTTTTGTCTGATTCGCTTTTTGTTGAGTCGCTTCGGTTGAAATATCAGGAGGACTTTGAGGAGGCGTTTGAGGCTTTGCAGCAGTCCTTGAAATTGGATTCTACTTCGGCGGTGGCGTGGTATGAGTTGTCGCATTATTATGTGTTGCTCCAGGACCCCGAGCGGGCATTGGCCTCTTTGAAACAGGCTTATGCTTATCAGCCTGACAATCAGAGTTATAAATCGGAATTAGCCGAGTTGTATCACGCTACAAAGCAGTATGAACAGGCTATTGCCTTGTACCGGGAATTGGCAAAAGCACGTCCCGACAAGCCGGAATATGGCTATTATGCGTTGCGGTTGAGCGGCGATTATTTGCTTTCGCAGGGCAAAATTGCTGAAGCCAAAGCGCAGTATTACGAACTGACAAAAACCGTTCCGGATGATATTGTTGCCTGGTTGCAGTTGTTGCAAATTGCTATCCGTGAGGCAGATGCTACGAGTGTGGCGGCACTTTGCGACAGTGCATTGCAGCAGTTTCCCAATGTGGCTGAATTTTATTTTTACAAGGGGATGAGCTATTTGCTTGGGCACAATTTGAAGGCGGCACTGAAAGTTTATTCGGCCGGGTTGGCTGTGGCGGATGAGGATGACCGAGAGATGCAGTCCAGTTTTTTAGAGCAAATGGGCGATATTTATTACCGGCAGGGCAACAAGAAAAAGGCGTTTGAGGCATTTGAACTCGCGTTGGAAGCCAATCCGCACAATATTTCTGCGCTGAATAACTATGCCTATTATCTTTCGTTGCTCAAAATGGATTTGGACAAAGCCGAGCGGATGGCTTCGGAAGTTGTTCGCCAGCAACCCAATAACGGCACTTACATCGACACGTATGCGTGGGTGCTTTTTCAAAAAGGCAATTACAATCTGGCAAAATTCTACATCGAATCGGCAATCAGCAAGTCACCGGAACCATCAAGCGAACTGTTTGAACACTATGGCGACATCCTGCACGCCCTCGGAAACACGGCTCAGGCAATCGTAGAATGGCAAAAAGCCATCGTGCGAAAACAAGCGGAGGGCGAAAAAGTCAAAGACTTGGAGCGGAAAATCAAAAAAGCAAAATAACACTCATCGCGGATTTTTTTTTGAGGTGCTATTATTTTCAGTTTTAAATTTTTGTCGTACCTTTGCGGGCAGTAATGATTTTCTACTGACGTAATAGACGTAATTCATAATTGAAAAGATGGAAGAGATTATCCCTGCCCTCCCCAAGGAGGTGATTAAGTCGGAATTGACTGCCGACAAACTTTTTCGGAAGACTAACAAGTCGGGTAATGAAATTTACCTGTTCACAGCCCGCAATGCACCCAATTTGATGCAGGAAGTGGGGCGTTTGCGCGAAATTGCGTTCCGCTATTATGGTGGTGGAACAGGCAAAGCGGTGGATATTGACCACTTCGACACGATGGAAACACCTTACCGTCAGTTGATTGTCTGGGACCCGCAGGCAGAACAAATTATTGGCGGCTATCGCTTTCGATGCGGCAATGAGGTTACATTTGATGCCAACGGGCAGCCGGATAATATCGCGACCTGCGAATTGTTCACCTTTTCACCCCAATTCATCGAGCAATATCTGCCCGCCACGGTTGAGTTGGGACGCTCGTTTGTGTCTTTGGACTATCAGGCGGGCTTGTTTGGCACCAAAGGACTGTTCGCGTTGGACAATCTCTGGGACGGGTTGGGTGCGCTTTCGGTCATCGACCCCGATTTGCGCTATTTCTTCGGAAAAGTGACGATGTATGGCTCTTACAACACCGAAGCCCGCAATCTGATTTTGTTTTTTCTCAACAAATATTTTGCAGACAAAGACAATTTGGTCACTCCCATCATGCCGTTAATCACTAATATGGACGAAAAAAACCTCGCACAAATGTTCTTAAAGGACAATTACAAGGACGATTACAAAATTCTCAACACCGAAGTGCGCAAACACAATGTCAACATCCCGCCCTTAGTGAGTGCCTACATGAACCTCTCGCCCACAATGCGCGTGTTCGGAACGGCTATCAACGAAGAATTTGGCAAGGTGGAAGAAACAGGCATTTTGGTGACTATCGAAGATATTTTTGAAGAAAAAAGGTTGCGCCACATCCAGTCATTTTTGAACGAAAACCCCACAAAAAAGCT
>NZ_BBRU01000156.1:0-755 GCF_001431085.1 Candidatus Symbiothrix dinenymphae | reverse complement strand
AAATTATATCGCGCAGAAATCTTGATGAATTGATATACCCTAATTGTGATAACGTAAATCACGAAAGAAAGTTATATTTATTTATTTATTTCTGATACAACTCGAATAAATTTAAATGAAACAAAGGCTATAAAGTGAGGGAAAAAGAGTGAAAATAGCATTGTGAGGATGAAAGCAAGCCTTGTAGGCACTGCCTACGTTGGATTAAAAGCAAGGCTCCGGCTTGCAAATGATTAGTACATAACCGGATAAAGAAACGCATCTTGTTTAAAGATAGCGAATTATCCGAGACAGGTTTCCTTAGTGATTGACTAAGGGGAAGCGAAGTTTTGGCTTTGGGTGCGGAGTGAAAAAAATGTTTGGATTGAAATACGAAAGAAGTATGAAAAGGTTTTTATTGTTGATTGTCATTTGTGTTTGTGGGCGGGCTATAGGCTTCGCCTATAATACGCATGCGCTTGATGGCGTGCTCACATCCATGCATAATACCGAAAATGCCGATTTGTTGTGGCAAATGGATGCTATGGATGCTTTGGGGCAAATCACAGAAAGCACGTTGGGCAATGGATTAAAGCGTGTTTCAGATTTCGACACTTACCATTTGCCGAATCAAATTCTGCTGAAAAACGGGGCATCGGTTATTGACGATGTCAATTATACGTTTAATGCAATGACCGGCAATCTGACCCAGCGCAACGATGTGTCAAACAGAAAAAATGAAGTTTTCGGCTATGATAATCTGAATCGCTTGACTA
>NZ_BBRU01000155.1:0-756 GCF_001431085.1 Candidatus Symbiothrix dinenymphae | reverse complement strand
ACCCATGTATTCCAAAATATCCTGCGTCAAATCGTCCCCTGCGATGCGGATGGACTTGTTAGACACGATGCCGCCGAGCGAAATCACAGCAATTTCCGTTGTTCCACCACCTATATCCACAATCATATTGCCCTCCGGTGCTTCCACGTCCAATCCGATACCGATAGCAGCCGCCATCGGTTCGTAAATCATGTAGACGTCGCGCCCTCCGGCATGCTCTGCCGAGTCGCGCACCGCACGAAGCTCCACTTCCGTACTTCCCGACGGGATACAAACCACGATGCGCAACGAAGGCACAAAGAGCTGATTGTTGTTGCCGATTTTCTTTATCATGCCGCGAATCATCTGTTCGGCAGCATAAAAATCGGCAATCACACCATCGCGTAACGGGCGGATAGTCTTGAGATTAGGATGCGTTTTCCCGTGCATCCGCTGTGCTTCGGCACCAATGGCAATCAACTTTTCTGTACGGCTGTCCAACGCAACCACTGAAGGCTCGTCAACCACGATTTTACCATTTTGAATGATGATGGTATTAGCCGTACCTAAGTCCATCGCGATTTCCTGTGTAAATGAAAATAAACCCATTGTATATTTTATGTATATTTAATGTTTAAAATGACGGATACCCGTCGTAACCATAACTAATTCATTTTTGTTGCAATAATCCACCGTCAGGTCATCTCTGACCGACCCGCCCGGCTGAATCACTGCGGTGATACCCGCTGCGTGCGCCACTTCCACGCAGTCGGGAAA
>NZ_BBRU01000154.1:0-756 GCF_001431085.1 Candidatus Symbiothrix dinenymphae | reverse complement strand
CGTTGTAGCGGATATTTTTGTTGGGATAAAGCTCCTCCTCCCTAATTTCGCGCACATAATGATTGGACAACTGTTCGGCATCGTTTTTGATATGAGTTGGGGTCAACGATGATTTGCGCGTAAACAAGCCGTCAATGGTGTACCAAGCCAACAGTGCGCGATTTTTGCCGTAGTTAATATTGTTTGCAAATTTTGCTTCGGTGAACAGCGAAGGCGTGGACGACAAAAACCACGGGTGCGGCGACCGCAAGTCAATCGTGCGCCGAGCCGCCTCAAAATCATCAATATACGAATAATCGCCGCCATATTCATTTTTGTAATGCCCCGCAATCAACTGCGCATACTCCGCCTTGATGGAAAATTGCGAAGGTGCCGTGAGGTCGAGCAACGGCAATTTATCCACCAGATTGGTCAGCCACTGCGACTGCGTAGTGTAATTGGTGTTGAAGCCAAACAGCGTGTTGTCGATGGACTCCTGTCCGGGAGCGGTCTTCATCTCGGTGGGCATCTCGCTCAAATTCATCAGGGTAGCCCCCACATTGAAATTGGGTGTGAAGGCATAATTCAGGTTGATGCCCATCATCGTTTTGCGCTGCATACTGAAGCCCATCTGGTCTTCAAACGATGTTTGGATGTTCGCATTTTCGTACAGCGGATTGAGGATGTTGATGTCGCCGGTGGCATAGTTGATGCTGTAATCGACGTTTTCTTGCAGGCGCGTACCGTTCGCCATCACCGTTACAGAGCCTCTGGGGA